>CAJLTE010000106.1 GCA_905209435.1 uncultured Blautia sp.
GAAGACGTCCTGCTGTATCGCAGAGAAGTACGTCTGCATTTCTTGCTTTGGCTGCTGCTACTGCATCATAAATAACTGACGCAGGATCAGCGCCTGCCTGTCCACCGATAATTTCTACACCCGCACGGTGCGCCCACTCAGTCAGCTGTTCGCCGGCTGCCGCGCGGAATGTATCTGCTGCTGCAAGGACTACTTTCTTACCCTGATCCTTTAATTTGCCTGCAAGCTTTCCTACTGAAGTAGTCTTTCCGACGCCATTGACACCGATCACAAGGACTACGGATTTACGGTTCTCAAACTCGTACTCTGTACTGTCCACGCGCATCTGCTGCTTGATCTCATCGATCAGAAGCTGCTTACATTCCATCGGTTCCTTAATATGGCGCTCAGAAACTTCTTTCTTTAAATTCTCAATAATAGAAGTGGTTGCATTGATTCCGATATCACCCATGATCAGAATCTCTTCCAGCTCTTCATAAAAATCTTCATCAATACTGGAAAAACCACTGAAAATACTGTCAAATCCGGCTACGATATTGTCTCTGGTCTTTGCCAGTCCACTGACTAATCGTTTAAAAAAACCTTTCTTTTCTTCTGCCATGTGAAACTCCTCCTGTTACTGGGTAAGCTGATTCTCCACCAGATCGACGGAAACCAGTGTGGATACCCCTTTTTCCTGCATGGTAATACCATAAAGCCGGTCTGCGGCGTTCATAGTTCCACGTCTATGAGTTATTATAATAAATTGTGTGTTTTTCGTCAACTTCTGTAAATATCCGGCGAAGCGTCCTACATTGGAATCATCCAACGCAGCCTCAATCTCATCCAGCAGACAAAACGGTGACGGCTTCAGATTCTGGATTGCAAAAAGAAGTGCAATGGCTGTCAGCGCTTTCTCCCCACCGGAAAGCTGCATCATATTCTGGAGTTTCTTTCCGGGCGGCTGAGAAATGATCTTAATCCCTGCTTCCAGGATATCTGCCTCCTCATCCAGTTCCAGTGTTCCCTTTCCGCCTCCAAAAAGCTCCTTGAATGCCTTGTCAAATTCTTTCTGGATCTCACTGAACTTCTCAGAAAACTGCTTACGCATTCCCTCGTCCAGCTCCTGAATGATCTGCTCCAGCGTCTTCTCTGCTGTGACCAGATCCTCATACTGGCCGGAAAGAAATGTATGGCGTTCCAGAAGTTCTTTATAATCCTCAATAGCATTTACATTAACGGAACCAAGTCTTCGAATCTCGTCTTTGACCTGAGCTACTTGTTTCTTCATTTCTGAAAGATCAGTCAGCTCTTCTTTCCTGTAAGAAAGAGCATTGTTTGGAGTGATCTCGTATTCCTCCCACATATAGGCGATACGTTCTTCTCTGCTCTCTTCCAACTTCTCCATCTGGCCCTGTAGACGGTAACATTCTTTGTCCAGAAGACCGATCTGACCGGAAAGCTGATCCCTCTTCTCAAAAAATTCCTTATGCTGGGAGTTTCTGCTTTCTTTCTCTTTCTGCAGATTTTCCAGTTGCTCCTTTGCCTGTTGCTCACTGACTACAGATTCCTCTGCCTCTTTCTTCAGTTCTGTGATGGTCTGCTGTTTCTTTTCCATCTCTTCACTACTCTGTGCAAGAGATTCATAAATGCCATCTTTCTCAGTCTTTAACGCTGTCATCTCTGACCTCAGTCGACTCAGATTCTCCTGATCAAATTTCTCTTTCTGATCCAGAGATGAAGACTGTAAACGGATTTCCTCGAGTTCTTTGGAAATTCTGCTCTCCTCTTCTTTCCATTCGTCCAGTTCGGACTGTTTCGTCTCGATAAAACTCTCCAGTTCTTTCTCATCCTGTCTGGAGTTCTCCAGTTCCTGTTCAATCTGCTCATGATCCTGTCTGATCTCCATAACCTGACGTTTAATCTCTGCCTGGTCACGGTTGATCTGATCATATCCGCCACGAATTTCTTCAGCTTTCTTCTCCTGCTGCTTAATGTTCATTCGCGCAGTGTTCTGTTCAATATATTTCTGCTGCAATTTTTCCTGAAACTCTGCGACAGTATCTCTGATCATGTTTCTCTGATTCCGGCTGTCCTCAATAGCTTTCTGCATTTCAAGAAGATTCTTCTTTAACTGGTTTACCTTCGTCTCCAGTTCCTCGATTTCACGGCGACGTCCAAGAAGATTGCTGTTATTTTTAAACGCACCGCCTGTCATAGAACCACCCGGGCTCAAGGATTCACCCTCAGTTGTTACCATTCTCAGGCTATGTCTGTATTTTCTTCCAATTGCAATAGCATGATCAATATTATCAACTACAAGCACTCTTCCAAGGAGAAACTTCGTGATCTGCTGATACTGAGGTGCTGTTGTTACCAGTTCACTGGCAATTCCCACAACCCCCGGCTCTCTCAGTGCTTCTCTTGGAGAAAACTCCCCACGCGGACTGATGCTGCTCATCGGCAGGAAAGTCGCACGGCCATAGCGGTTCTTTTTCAGAAACTCGATCAACGTCTTGGCTGTCTGCTCATTATCTGTGACAATATTCTGGATACTTCCACCTAATGCAGTCTCAATGGCGATCTCATAATCCTTATTTACATGAATCAGATCTGCAACAACACCCTGAATTCCGGGAACGCGGTCTTTCTGCTCCATAACTCTTCGGATACTGTTTCCATATCCGTCATATCGCTCCGTGATATTTCTGAGAGATTCCAGACGGGAAGCTTCTCTGTGATAAGCAGTCTGTCCTGCTTCCAGCTGAGTATTCTGTTCCTTCAATTTATTCTGAATCTGTGCGGCACTCTGATTCAGGTGAGCACATTCATTATTGATGGACTGGATCTGCTCTGTAATCTCATCATACTGCTTCTGAGCTTTGGAAAGAATCGTCTGCTGTTCTTCCTCTTCACTTTTTAACCTGAGAATTCTCTGGCTGATCTCTGCCTTTCGAATATCCGCCTGCTCCATCATTGCATCAAATCGCTGTGCTTTTCCCTTTACATTGGCACGACTGTTGAGAATTTCAATAATCTCATTCTTACCATCCTCTACCGCCTGTGTGCAGGTTTCAATATTCTCCTGCGCTGTCCGCAACTCTTCTTCCTCCTCGGAGAGCTTTGTGCGTACAGCCTTTAACTGTGCGTAGATACCAGAACGCTCTTCCTCTAATTTCTTACGAGAAGTCTCTCTTACAGACAACTCTGCCTCTATCGTCTGAAGTCGTCCCTTATAGTGTTCTTCATTCTGTGCACCTGCCAGAATCTGTTCATTTAATACATTGATCTGACCCTCTAACTGCTGCTTATGGATTGCCTGCTCCTGGCTGGAAATACGCAGAGCATCCATCTTTGTATTTAAGTCTTCCAGCTCCTTTTCCAGGCGATCGTACTCGATTCTTGTCTGGTCATAGGACTTCTGGGTTTCCTCCAACTGGTTTTGTGCAATGTGATGTTTCTCTTCCAGTTCTTTCAGAGCCTGCGCTGTGTTGGCAAACTCCATGAGAAACATATTTACATCCAGTTCTTTCAGCGTCTCTCTTTTTGCCAGATAGATCTTCGCTGTCTCAGACTGCTTCTCCAATGGTTCTAGCTGTCTGGTCAGTTCTGAAAGAATGTCTGTGACACGTACCAGATTTTGGCGTTCTTCCTCCAGTTTTTTAATTGTCGTGTTCTTTCTTCTCTTAAATTTGACGATTCCTGCTGCTTCATCAAAAAGTTCTCGTCTCTCCTCCGGCTTTCCACTCAGGATTTTATCAATCTGTCCCTGTCCGATAATGGAATAACCCTCTTTTCCGATACCTGTATCGTAGAAAAGCTCATTAATATCCTTCAGTCTGCAAGAGCTTCCATTAATCCTGTACTCACTCTCACCAGAACGGTAAAGTCTTCGGGTAACTGTGACTTCGTTAAAATCTACAGGAAGCTTGTGATCTGAATTATCCAGAGTAATCGCCACTGAAGCATAACTTAAAGGTTTCCTTGCCTCTGTTCCGGCAAAAATGACGTCCTGCATATTTCCGCCTCGCAAAGACTTGGCGCTCTGTTCACCCAGAACCCATCTTACTGCATCACCAACATTGCTCTTTCCGCTTCCATTGGGTCCTACAATACCTGTGATCCCATTATGAAATTCAAAATTGATCTTCTGGGCAAAAGATTTAAATCCCTGTACTTCTATATTCTTTAAATACATAATTCTCCTGTTTACATTTTTGTCATTATCCACAGCCTGTATCAGCTGTAAATGGGACAAAACCTATTTTTTCAGTACACGGATTGCCTGGTACGCTGCTGCCTGTTCTGCCGCTTTCTTTGTATGGCCGCTTCCCTGTCCCATTACTTTGCCGTTTACTCTTGCTTCTACCGTAAAGTTCTTATTGTGATCCGGTCCCTCTTCTTTTACCAGAATGTATTCCACCGGCTGTGTTCCGTTCTCCTGCACGATTTCCTGCAGGATGGTCTTGCTATCATAAAAGAGCTGTTTGTGTTCAATATCATTCAGGATAAAATTCAGCACAAACTCCTTTGCACTAGCAAAACCACCATCCAGATAGATAGCTCCCAATAAGGCTTCTGTTGCATCAGATACAATAGAATCTCGGTTTCTTCCGCCTGTCATATCCTCACCTTTTCCAAGAAGCAGAAACTGTGGAAGTCCAAATTCTCTTGCACAGTAAGCAAGACTTGGCTCACAGACAAGGCTGGCTCTCTTCTTAGTCAGTTCACCTTCCGGCACCTGAGTAAATCTTGCATACAGATAATCACTGCTGATGAGTTCAAGAACTGCATCTCCCAAGAACTCCAGTCTTTCGTTACACCCCAGTTTGCCAAGTTTCTTCTCATTTGCATAGGAGCTGTGCGTAAGCGCCTGTGTAAGATAGTGTTTGTTTTTAAAATGATAGCCTATAATTTCTTCTAATTCTTCTGTTTTTTTATTCATTCGTCTTACCCTCTCCATACGAGTGGGGCTGTCAGATGACACCCCCATTTTATTTCATATTTTATTTGATCGCGCGGATTGCTTCGACAGCGTCACCTACTGTCTGGATCTGTTCTACAGACTCATTCTCCAGTTCGATGTCATATTCTTCTTCAATCCCCATGATAATCTGAAAGATATCAAGAGAATCCGCCCCCAGATCATCTACAAATGTAGTATCTGCTGTGATGGAATCTGCATCAATGTTCAAAACCTCTGCAATAATAGCTTTTATTTTTTCCAGTTCCATATTACAAAAACCTCCTTCCTGTTTAATAATATTTTTCTTCTTACTTATTTAAATTTTCTTTGTCTTCCAGGATTCTCTCTGCGATCTTCTCATTGATCTTCTCCTGTTTAAACTGCACACACTGGAAAATGCCGTGCTTGATTTCAATAGCTTTAGCACTTCCATGAGTTTTCACTACAAGTCCTTTCAGTCCGAGAAGAGGTGCTCCGCCATATTCACTTGCATCAAAAGATTTCAGAGTTTCTTTTAACGCTGGTTTTACCAGAAGTGCTCCAACTTTACTTCTGAGGCTGGTCATCATTCCTTCTTTGATCTTATGGACCAGAGCAGAACCGACTCCTTCATATAATTTGAGGATTACGTTTCCTACAAATGCCTCACATACTACTACATCTGCATATCCTGCCGGGATATCTCTGGCTTCAATACTGCCAATGAAATTGATACCTTTGCATTCTTTAAGAAGCGGAAATGTCTCTTTGACAAGTGCATTTCCTTTCTCCTCTTCTGCTCCGTTATTTACAATGGCAACTCTTGGGTTCTTTATGCCGACTACATTTTCCATATAAATGGATCCCATCTTCGCAAACTGTACCAGATGTGACGGACGTGCATCTACATTGGCACCACAGTCAATCAGCAGGGTCACTCCGTCAATTGTAGGGATCAGCGGAGCAAGCGGAGGTCTCTCCACACCTTTACTTCTGCCTACCAGTACCTGTCCGCCTACAAGAACAGCGCCTGTGCTTCCTGAAGAAACAAAAGCGTCCGCTTCCTGTTTCTTAACCATATTCAATCCCACCACAATTGATGAATCCTTTTTCTTACGAATCGCAAAAACAGGCGGCTCTGCTGTCTCAATCACTTCTGATGCATTGACAACCTGAATCTGTTCCTTCGGATATCCGGAGTACTTCGCCAGTTCTTTCTCAATTACTTCCTGCTTTCCTGTAAGTATTACTTTTATGTCCTGTCTCTCTGTTACAGCTTCCACTGCAGCTTTGACAGGTTCTACAGGGGCATTATCCCCACCCATTGCGTCTACTACAACTCTGACCTGTTCTGCCATATTTATATCTCCTGTTATTCTACCGGCACTGTTCACTCCACTTTCAGCAATACACTTACAACAGATGAACCGTAACCTCTTCGTTTATATTATTTACATTTCGCTCATAATCTGTATGATACTAAAGAATCATCCTCAAAGTCAATAGTATCTGAAAAAATAATACGTTCCACCATTTCCTGTTTATCTCTCATTTTTCTGGGCTTCAATCTTCTCTGCCAGATCATTAAGATAAACCCATCGATCCATTTTTTCATCCAGATCTGCCTGGGCTTTTTCTTTCTGCTCCATAATCTCACGAAGTTTCATGGAATTGGTTGCATTCGCTTCCATATCCCTGTCTAACTTCTCGAGTAAATCTTCCAGAACAGCAATATCATCATCAATAGTCTCAAACTCCCTCTGCTCTTTGTAAGTAAATTTCAATTTTTGCGGACGGTTCTGTTTCCAGTCCGCCTGAGCTGCCTTTTTCTTTTCCGTATCAGAAGCTGCACTCTGAGATTCAGATACTGCCGCCCCTTTTCTTGCCAGAGCTTCTGTATAATCTGTATATCCTCCCTCATACTGAGCCAGATGTCCATCTCCCTCAAAGGCAAAAATCCTGTCTACAATATTATCAAGAAAATATCTGTCATGAGACACTGCAATCACGATTCCCGCAAAAGAATCCAGATAATCTTCCAGAATAGTCAGTGTCGGAATATCCAGATCATTGCTCGGCTCATCCAGAAGCAGTACATTTGGAGCTTCCATCAGAACTTTCAGTAAATATAAACGTCGTTTCTCCCCACCGGATAACTTGGCGATCGGTGCATACTGCATTGCGGAATCAAAAAGAAAACGTTCCAGCATCATAGTCGCAGAAATTTTTCCATCTCTGGTAGGAATGTATTCTGCCACATCACGGATATAGTCGATCACACGCTGATTTGTATCCATATCCGGTACTTCCTGTGCAAAATAACCGATACGAATAGTTTCTCCAATCTCCACTTCACCTGCATCCGGCTGAATCATTCCGTCTATGATCTTGATCAGAGTTGATTTTCCGCACCCATTCGGTCCAATGATTCCCAGGCGCTGGTTACGCAATACAATATAATTGAAATCATCCAGAATCTTCTTCTCGCCGAAATTTTTACTGATATGGTGAAGTTCAATTGTTTTCTTTCCCATACGTGTTTCAACAGAATCCAGTTCTACATTCATATCCCTTACAGGCGCCTTTCCATTTTTCAAAGCTTCCAGACGTTCCAGACGTGCCCGCTGCTTAGTGCTTCTCGCACGGCATCCGCGCTTTGCCCATTCCAGTTCCATACGCAGAACGCTCTGTCTCTTTCTCTCACTGGCAAGTTCCATCTCCTCTCGTTCTGCTTTCAGTTCCAGAAACTTAGAATAGTTCGTCTCATATGCATAAAGATTTCCGTGAGAAATCTCCAGAATCTTATTTGTGACCCTGTCAAGGAAATATCTGTCATGAGTAACCATGATCACAACTCCTTTAAAGCTTCTCAGAAAATCCTCAAGCCATGTCACCATCTCATTATCCAGATGGTTGGTAGGCTCGTCTAAAAGCAGCACATCACACGGATTTACTAATGTTCTTGCCAGTGCCACTCTCTTTTTCTGGCCGCCTGACAAATGATCAATCTTTTCCTCATGATCTGTAATTCCCAACTTGTTCAGTACATTTCGTGCCTCACTCTCTGTACTCCAATCCTTCTGCCATTTTCCCTCTGCAACATAATCAAGAATCGTAGACCCCTGCGGAAACTCCGGCATCTGAGGCAAATATGTGATCCTCAGACCATTCTGTGTAATAATCTGTCCCTCATCCGGTTCCTCCATACCTGCAATAATCTTCAGGATTGTAGACTTTCCTGTTCCGTTAATACCAATAATCCCAATCTTGTCGCCCTGGTGAATTCCATATGAAACATCATTCAGAACTACCTTTTCTCCAAATATTTTGGAAACATGTTCTATGTTTAAAATATTCATACATTCAAAACCTTTCTCATAATTCTTGTTTCCCCTCACTATCCCATTTTGTCAGGAAAATAAATTACATTTCAACATATTATTCTAACAGATAATCTTATTTCTGGCTTCTAATTTCCGGAAATTTCATAAAATAGTATATAATAAATAACACCGCTGTAATGCTCCAGGAAACAGGATAGCTAAGCATAATCGTATTAATTCCCGGATACATTCTGCCTGCACTGAAAAGCCATACGATACGCAGAGAGCAAACACCGCCGCAGGTAAGGATCATTGGCACCAGAACTTTTCCGGTTCCGCGCAGTGCCCCGGACAGGATACCGATAATAACATAAATAAAGTATGACGGCAGCATAAATCTGCTCATATGTACACCTGCAGCCACTACTGCACTATCTGTCGTAAACAGGCTGTAAATCCAAGGTGCACCTGCATACATCAGAGAGATCATAACTGCAGAGCTCACCATACTCATAGTCATGCAGACACGCACGCTCTTTCTCATACGATGATATTTTCCCGCTCCATAATTCTGTCCCACAAAGGTAGTAATGGAAATCGCAAAAGCATTGATCACCATCCAGAAAAGGGCATCTATTTTTCCCAATGTTCCCCATGCAGCCACTGTATCCGTTCCAAGGTTATTCACAAATACCTGAATTACAATATTTGAAATATTGTACATAACTGATTCCAGTCCTGCCGGAATACCAATCCGAAGTACAGATAGCAACATTCTTTTATCAAACCGAATCTGCCGGATCTTCAATACATAAATCTCTCTGGTCCTTATTAGCATCGCAGTTACGATCAATGCACTGATCACCTGAGATGTAACCGTTGCAACTGCCACCCCGGTTACTCCCATCTCAAAAGCAACAACAAACACCAGGTCCAGAATAATATTCAGAACACAGGTAACAATCAGCACGTACAGCGGTCTTTTTGAATCTCCCACTGCCCGCAGGATCGCAGCTCCCATATTATAAACCAGGTTAAAGATCATTCCTGCAAAGTAAATATGAAGATAAACAGCAGAGTCTTCCACTACATCTGCAGGTGTTTTCATAAGCAGCAATGCAGGTCTGGTAAGAAAAATTCCCGCAATTGTAAGAACCACACCTGCAGCAATAGAAAAAGCAAACGCTGTATGTAATGCTTTACCTACATTCTTCTTATCTTTTGCCCCATAAAACTGGGATATTACAACTGCTGCTCCCGAGGAAAGTCCCACAAAAAAACCTACGATCAAATTAGCAATCTGACTGGCAGAACCTCCAACCGCGGCAAGTGCCTGTTTTCCTACAAACCTCCCTACGACAATGGTATCTGCTGTATTATAAATCTGCTGAAAAAATGTTCCAAATACAATAGGAAAGAAAAATAACAGCAGCTGTTTCCAAATTACACCATCTGTAATCTGATTTACCTTCTCCTTTTCATTCATTACAAATTCCCTCTAATACTCTGATTTCAAATTGATTTTAACATACAAAAAAGCAGGCACCCCATCATAAATGGGACAACCTGCTATGCTTTGCAATCATTAAAAATTAGTCTTCAACTTTAATGATTTCCTTTTTGTTGTAGCTTCCGCAA
>CAJLTE010000107.1 GCA_905209435.1 uncultured Blautia sp.
AGCCACAGCTGATACTTCCAGAAGCATATATGCAAGAGGCAAAGGAACTTCAAGAGGCAAATATGGCAGATGATGGCAAGCGTGGAATTATTCTGGACTACTTGGAAGGGAAAACTCAGGTGTGTGCTAGAGAAATATGGTTCGAAGCATTAAAGGAAACCATACCACCAAAAAATTGGCAGGCATCAGAAATAAATAATATCGTTGCTAAAATACCGGGATGGGAAAGGCTTAAAACCCCACGTAAATTTGATGGATATGGACAACAACGAGGCTTCAGAAAAATAGCAATGAAAACTACAGAAGAGGAATCTGAAAATTCTGAGTTTGTTGTTGTTTCAGAGCAAGAACAAATGGAGCTTCCGTTTGATTAAGTAATTTTGCGGTTGTTTTTATGGATTGTAGTGAAGTTTGTAGAATGAATGTAGTTCGCTTAAACTCAGTATTTACAAGTGTTTCTACATATTCTACAAATACTACATCCTATAAAAAGAAATATATAAAAGATAATAATATAGGGATATAAGGGTATATAAAGAAAACTTTAAACTCTTTGGAACGATTGTAGTTGTAGTCTGTAGTTGGATTTTGTAATGGATTTTATAGGCGGCTTACCGCCGGAAAGGACAATAATCATGAAAATCATGACACAGGATAAAACACGAGTTTTAAATTTCAAAATGACGTATATCAGTTATGTAAATAAGAACCGTATTTGTGAGGGTGACTTTGGTATTGCGGAATATGCAAGTCCAGAACGCGCGAAAGAAGTGTTGAATGATATGTTTCAAAAGTATGCAGCAGGAGAAAAAGCGTATATCATGCCGGAGGAGTAACCAGTGAACGATAAAGAAGAATTAAAGCAGATATATGACATCTTCACGGACTGCTGGAGGTTATACAAAAAGCTGTATCCTCCGGGCAGACCTGAAGACGATGTATACTGGCAGGGAGTGGTGAAAGAGATAGAAGTATTACGGAAGAATCATCATCATTCCCGGTTGTGTGAGGACCTTCTTTTAGCAGTAGCAAAAGATCTGGAAAACAAAGCCAAAAGAAATAATCCGGTTGCCAGTATAAAAAAGTAATAATATGGGATTATTGCCATTAAAGATCATATCACGATATGGAAAATGGCGCAAACTGTGGTAAACATGTACCACAACTGTGGTCAGGTTTGATGGTAAAATATATATAACAGGTAATATTTCATTGTTGCGGAGGTGGTTTTGTTGGTAGTTATTGGTCTTTTGTTATTTGTGATTGTGTGTGAGCTGGCAGCGATTTATGACAGGCAGAATGGAGGTAAGTGACATGGGAAGAAAGAAACAGATTTCAGATCAGAGACGTTTATACACGGAAAGAATGAGGTTGCAGAAAGGGGTATTTAGTTCTCTGTCTAATGCGGCTGGACATATCGGAGAGCTTTATGCGGATTTCGTTCAAAGTGATGAGGTACGTAATTCCATGAAAGCTACAGCGGATAAAGCAATTGAATGCATGGATAATATCAAAGAACTTAACGAGCTGGAAGAACAGCTGAAAACAGAAGAGCAGGAAAGCGAGGATGAGGATTAATGGAGAAAATAGTAGTTCAGACCGGTGCGAAGACATACCAGATTACTGATCAAGACGGAAATGATCTGGGCGTGTTCAGATTTATTCCTTCAGATGCAGGTATTTTAAAGAGGTATAAAGAGGCAGCAGCGTTTTTTACTGGAATCAATGACAAAATCAAGGACAAAGACTTCGAGGAAATTCTTCCAGATCTGGAAAAGGAAGCCGGGGAGAAGATTGATCTGTTGTTTGGTGCTCCTGTATCAGAGAGCTTCTTCAAGATTACCAGTCCGTTTACAGTCCTGGAAAGCGGAGAGACCTTTGCAGAGCAGATTATCACTGTAATTGGTGGAATCATCGAAAAAGAGCTTGAGGCGAGAGAGAAGGCGCAGCAGGAGCGGGTGAGAAAATATATCGCTAAATATACGAAAGAAGAAAACAAAGCGTAAATACATATAACAGGGCTGTCCTGGTAACGGGATAGTCCTGAATATAGAACGGCATTGGAAATAGAATTCAATGTCTACACCTCAAACAGTTTGGAGGTAGATATAACATGGCAGATGGTTCAATTATCATTGATACCAGGATAGATATCGGCGGTGTGTTGAAAGGAATAAACGCTGTAAAGGCTGGAATGACCAGGATATCCGCGCAGGTATCGAAGATGGGCGATTCAGCAAAAAGTTCTTTCCAGAGGCAGATAACAGCGATAACGGGCCTGTATCAGAACTACGAGAAGCAGGAACGTAAAGTATCAGAGCTAAAATCAAAGCTTGAAGAACTGAGCAAGGTCAGAATCGAGACAGAAGAATATAAAAAGCTCAAAGACGATATAAAAGCTCTGGAAGATGAGTTTGAAAAGGTTGAGACAAAACAGCGTGAATGGCTGGATACGGGATTTTCAATAAATTCTGCGCCGCTTCAGGAACTTGACAAACAGATGGACGATATCTGGGAGGATATTGACAGGCTACAGCGAAAACAAAAAGAGATGCAGACGACCGGAAGGGCCTATGCGGATCCTACATCGACAGATACGTATAAAAGCACAGCTGAGAAGTACAATGTGGAATCGCAGAAGCTGGAGCACATAAATGGAAGGTTGTACTCTTCATACAATAAACTGAAGAATAAGGTTGCGGAATACCGGCAGAAAAATAGCCGACTTGTGCAGGTAATGCAGAATTTGCAGAAAGCTGCTGCCCGTGTAGGTATGGTTGTAAAGAATATGGGTTCAGCATTGAGAAGTGTCGGTTCCTCGATTAAGAGCATGGTCTCAGCGATGAAAAAGGCTGTAGAAAACATGTTCAATCTGAACAAGCAGACGGACCGGTCGAGAATGAGCCTTTCCCGAATGCTGGGAATGTCGTTGCTGTTTTCAGGGGTATTCCGGGCGATAAGCGCTGTCAGTGATGGTGTAAAAAGTGGATTTGAAAATCTGGCACAATATTCTAACAGTACCAATTCAGCAATATCGTCTTTGATATCCAGTATGACGAGGCTGAAAAATTCGTTTGCTACAGCATTTGCACCTGTCCTCACGGTGGTAGCTCCGATCATGTCAAGATTTATTGATATGATATCACGTGCAATTACTTATGTGGGAATGTTTGCAGCAGCATTAACCGGACAGGATACTTTTGTAAAAGCCGTTGGAGTGCAGGAAGATTATGCGGCAGGACTGGAAAAGACTTCAAAAAATACAAACCAGGCGGCTAAAAGTACAAAAAAAACCAATAAAGAAACAGAAGGATATCTTTCTACTCTTGATGAGATCCAACGGTATACATCAAATAAAAATGATGATTCGGCAGCAGATGGAAATGGCATAGGAGATACCGGAGGGTATACAGCACCTACACCGGCACAGATGTTTAAGAAGGTTCCTGTTGCTAATTCGATCAAAGGAATTGCGGATAAGATTAAGAAATTAATTAAATCGGAAGACTGGGAAGGCCTTGGGAAATATATTGCCAGTGGAATAAATAAGGGGCTTAAAAAAGTCTATGAAGCAATCAGCTGGAAAAAGGTCGGTCAAAAGATAACAAAATTCGGCGATGCTTTTACCCGAACATTTAACAGCCTGGTTGATAATGTAGACTGGAAATTATTAGGACGGACTGTTGGCGCGGGAATCAATACGATTGTCAATACCTTAAACCTGCTGATAACAGGAATAGACTGGAAAAATCTGGGAAAGAAATTCGCAGAAGGAATTACCGGACTAGTAAAAGAAGTCAACTGGAATAATTTGGGACAACTCATAGCAAACCGGTTCATGATTACCTGGGATATCTTTAATGGAATGGTACATAATCTGCCATTTTTGGAAATCGGAAAAGCGATAGCGGATGGTCTTAATGGGATCTGTTCAAGAATTTCTTTCCGTGAGATAGCTGATACACTGGCAACCGGCCTGAATGGAGCATTTACCACATTGTACAGCTTTACCCGGCGATTTGACTGGACAGGTCTGGTAAATAACATTGCCGGAGGAATTAATACCTTTATTTCAGAGTTCGACTGGAAGAATAATGGGCGCAAACTGGAAGCTTTCCTGAATAGCTTATGCAGTTCACTGGTTGATATGGCAGAAAAAACAGACTGGGAGGCTTTGGGCCAGGGGATTGGTGAAATGCTGGGGCAGATCAACTGGGTGAAGCATCTGAAACAGGTAATAACTGCGATTACCCGGACACTGGGTGGTTTGTTCGATGGTTTGGAGGCAAGCGGAACCGCAGGGAAAATAGCTGCTTTTTTGGGTAAGGCGTTTATCGCGGTAAAGATTGCGGATATAACGGGCATTGGAAGCCTGGTAAAATTCCTTGTTACCACTATTGGAAAGAAGCTGATTACAGAGGAATCAGTACAGGCATTAGCGGGAAATATTTCTAATCTGACCAATGGTGCACTTGCTGGATCTACATCCGGCATTGCTACATTTGCATCTTCTTTGGGCTCTTTAGTTGGGACTGCCGGTGCAATTACACTGGTCACTGCCGGAACGGTTATGCTTACGAAGAAAATTGCTGAGTTAGTAGAAACTGCGCAGGGCGGAAACGGAATTTTAACTCAGACAGGTGGATACTTACATGATTATGCTGGCAAGATGGGCGAAGCTCATGCAATTACGAGTAAACAGGTAGAAGAACTGTGGACTTTAGTAGAAGCAGATGAGACTGCCGGTAAGTCAAACAGTGAGATGTATGACAGCATGGTTCAGAAATTGGGTGAATATGGCGTATCGGCTGAGAAAGCAACGCAGATCCTTGAGCAATATGGAGCGCAAGCCGGAGTGTCAAGTGCATTTGTTGAAGAAATGACAGGTAAGGTGCAAGCTCTGGGAAAAGGTTTTTCTGAAAGCTCTTCCACAATAGATACATCTTCAATAACTGTGAAAGAATCAATAAAAGGAATCAGAAGTGTACTATATGATCTCAGTGTATCGTCTAGTGAGTATGCAGGAACATACAGAGGTGTTTTAGAAGTATTTAATAATACAAGCGGATCAGCGGCCAATGCGCAGGATGCTTTTAATATTGTTTATAATGCCTTGAAAGAAGCAGGAGTCCCATTGGATGAGCTGAATAAAAAACTGGCACAGGAGTTTCCTTCCGCAGCTCAGGCGACAAAAAGCAGTGTTGATTCTAGTATTGTTGAAGCTCAGAAGACAGTAAGTAGTTCAACTGGAAAAATGAAAACGGATGCGGAGACTAATCTTGCAGGAGTAAAGAAAGCAGCAGAGGATGCTTCTGGAGGTGTGAATACAACCACAGTGACAAACTGGGGGAATTCGGCATCAGAAGTAAAGAAAAATCTGGATAAAATGAAGCAGACTGCCAATTTAAAGCTTGGCGAGATGCAGAAGACTGTGGAGAGCCATTTTTCAGGTCAGTATAACACAATGACTAAGAAATGGGAGAAGGCTTGCGAGAGAATTGGCCAGTTGATAACTCAGATGGTGCGTAGTACAAAGGATAGTTTAAACGGACTTGCCAGAAATATGAATACGATTGGAAATGAGATGAGCAATAATCTGATTAATGGGATTTCCGGGGCAGTAACAGGAATCGCAGGGATTCTGAATGAAGTAGTTAGTAAGGTTAACAGCACAATCGGCAATGTTAATTCTTCTCTTTCCGGTATTGAGAAGGCATTTACATTTTCTTACGATGTTACAACCCCTGATGGGAAGCGGAGATGGGGTAAATACTCAATGAATTTACCAAGAGTCAATACGGTTCCGTATCTGGCTAAAGGCGCAGTCATCCCACCTCGAAGCGAGTTTCTTGCGGTCTTAGGCGACCAGAAACAGGGTAACAACATCGAGACGCCGGAAGCTCTGCTCAGAAAGATCGTCCGCGAAGAAACAGCAGGACGACAGACTGGCGGTGGAAGCTACCGATTTACAGCTCAGATCAATCGCAGGACACTGTTTGACGAGATGATGAAAGAAGCACAGATGAGACGAGACACAAGCGGCAGAAACCCGTTTGAGATGGCATAGAATAATTCCCTGTCATGCAGAAAGTGTGGCAGGGGAAATACAGGGAGGATTCAATGCTTACAAGAGAAGCGACTTATGAAGATTATGGATTTTCAGAAGATGAAGATAAGAGATTGGGTGAATTTTGCAAGAATCTTGAGATGCGGGACAAGATATTGCTGTTGCAGTGTGCAGCGGAGGTGTATCCAAACATTGTTGACGAACTATACTGCTGTATCGTAATTGGAATGAGCTATGACAAGATGAACAAAAAGAAGTTTGTTGCGCTTGATCGTAAAGATTTCTATGCATACCGGAAGAAAACACTGGCTGTGTTCCGGGAGGCATTAAAGGCATGTAATAGATATCCGTTCTAAAGGTTGGAATAGAACCTGTCAAAACCGTCTGTTTTTATGTATTGGAAAATATCATTGATTAGTTAGGGGTGATTACTATGGCAAAAGGTATATCAGCAGAAGCACGTGAGGACATATTAGTACAGGCATTTTTAACGTGTCCAAATATAAGTGAGATATCCAAAAAGACGAAGATTCCCAGACCTACAATTTATACTGTGATTCATTCAGACAGCTTCCAGCGTAAGTATTCTGAGGCAAGAAACGAGGCCGTAACAGGAGCGATTGCATACCTGCAGGGAAAACTTGGAGAATGTGCAGCAGTGTTGGTCAATACGGCTACTGATACGGAAGTGCCGGCACAGATCAGAGTGAACGCGGCTAATGCAGCATTATCACAGTGCTCTCAGTGGACAAAGAATGTAGATATGATTGAACGTCTGGAAGCTATGGAAGAATTGATGTCACGAGTAGAACAGGAGCAGAAATCACAGAAGAGGGGTAAATGATGGATTTATGAATCGGACAAGTCTAATCTGGATAGGAAGGAGTATTAAATGCCGAGAAGAAATAAGCGTGTAACGATAAGGGCTACAAGCGTGCCGGAGCTACATCAGTGGCTGAGAGCTTGCAAGAGGGAAAATGCCAGAAAGAAATCACAGGGGCATAATGGGACGAAGAAACAGACAAAGGATTGGCATATTTAAAGGTGGTGGTGAATTATGGGAAGTCCGTTGATTAAAAGGCTTGATGCTTTATACCAAAGAGCTCAGATGGTAATGAAAGTGCAGGCGGATCATGCTCCGTTTGTGTCCATAGCTCCATGGAGTTTTATAAAAGATGAATGTATCGTGAAATATTATCCAGAGGGACATTATCAGAAACCAGAGCAGATAACAACTACACTTCATGATGCATTAATGATAGCTCAATATTATTACGAATGTGGGTTGTATGTTCAATTTACAATGAGCCTGTGTATAGAGTGGCTGTTCCTGTATGTGCGTGATGATCCCCGGTATTCTCCGCCACAACAGAAGTCATGGTATACAAAGAATGTTGAAGAATATCCAGAAATAAAAACTATGTTGGAGAGTGAACAGCGATTTGAAATTATTGGAACATTGCGAAGAATGCCTCAGAATTTCCTTTTTAAGGGATTGCCTGATGATATTAAAGATGATTACAAATTGATGGATTTTTAGACAAAAAATGACGGGAGTATGGGAATTCGTTGACACGATTACGCACGCAAAGGAATTCATGGACACGATAACGCGCGCGAAAATATTCGGAGATTTCGGAGCCCCTAAAAGAGTAAAATGCGTTAGAACGAAGCCCGAGCGAACCCCGAAAAATAAGACTATAATTATTATCGAACAAAACGAAAAGGAGATTTTTATGGATGGATGTAACGAAAATGTAATTGAGTTTATGACCAATGATACCAGAGCAACTTTATCATTCTCACAGGGGCGGTATAAATCTACAATCCGCAGACTGGCAGAGAAGCACCCAGAAGATTGCCGGATCATTGCGGATAACGAGGACGGAAGCATTTGTGCTCATGTTCCAGTATCCTGGCTTCGGATTTCTCCACCAAGGCAGTATACAGAGGAACAGCGGCAGCAGATGGGAGAACGACTGAGGCAGAATAGGTCTGAAAATACAGCAACACAAGGATAAAACAGGGCGAAAAGCGATTGCAAAGCGTTTAAGGTAAAGTTTGTAAGGGAGAGCAAATAAAAAGGCTAAATGAGCTGATAAAACAGTAAGGGAGATGATGCAGGTATTTAATAAAAAACTGCTGCCGAACCTACGGTTCAAGGAGTTTTTCACTATTTTAAGGAGCGTTGTTGAGAATGAAGCAGTGAGGAAGCAGTGAAAAACGGTCAAAAAGGCGGCGAGAACCGGGAGTGCTTGAACTGTCGATTAACAGTCGATATATTTGATCGAACAGGCGAGGAACAGGCGAGAAATTAATAAATTAATGGAAAAAGTTGGTATTTTCGGATATAGCTAAAGAAAGGCGTACAGTATGAATGAACTTGTGTATTTAAAGAACGATGAAGCAGTATGTGACAGTATACAGGTGGCAGAGAAATTTGGAAAAGAACATAAAAACGTTTTGCAGAGCATTGATAATCTCATTGCTGAAAATTCAGCTGTGAAAATAATGTTTAAGATTTCTTCTTACAAATCTGGTAACGGGCAATCATATAGAAAATTTTATATGAATCGTGATGGCTTTTCTCTTTTAGCAATGGGGTTTACTGGGAGAGAAGCCCTCGAATGAAAATTACAGTATATCCGGGCATTTAATCAGATGGAGAACTTTATCCGTGAGAAATCTACTCAAATGTGGGTTGAAACCCGAAAAACAGGAAAGCTTACTCGAAAAGCAGAAACCGATACAATCCAGAAACTTGTTGAGTATGCAAAGGGACAGGGCAGCAGTCATGCAGAAATGCTTTATATGACTTATACCAGACTGGCAAATAAAATGGCAGGAATCAATAAAAGGGACGAAGCTACGGTGATGCAGCTTAATAACCTGTCTTTAATGGAAAATATCATTTTGCATGAAATTGATATGGGAATCATGAAAGGGAAACACTATAAGGAAATATATAAAGACTGCAAGGAACGCCTTGAGACGGTGAAAGACTTGGCGTATTTAGAAGCAGTATAGAAAGGAGAGGCAAAATATGAGTGCAGTTGACGACTACATCAAAGAAAACGCAGAAATACATAAATTCGCCGCAGAAGTGGCGAGAATCATCTCAGGAATACCGCAGATGCCGGAGTTCTCATCAGAGGGCATATCCGTAGCTGATGCGAGCAAGCTAATTGGTATTCCAGCAGCATCTATTAGAGCCGGTATCGTATACGGATGGCTTCCGATTGGAGTAGCTATCCAGAACAACAAGCCAGCAAAAAGCCTTTCAGGTAGCCGGATTACGTACATTGTATCACCGCGAAAAGTTTATGAGGTAACAGGACATGTTTGGAGGGGGAAAGAAGCATTAAGAAAGAAAAACAAAGCTGAAGAACATATTGAAGAATGAATAAGGCAGCAGTTTATAGTAAATTGACAAATTCCTGAAGCTGGCATATAATATACTTATCAAGACAGCCAGTAAGGGAGGTTGGGCTCCCCGTCCTGGCAAATATGTTTAGCTAAGATGTAGCCGCCTATTCTTTACCAGAGAGCAGGGCGGCTATTTCTTATGTGTGTATGT
>CAJLTE010000108.1 GCA_905209435.1 uncultured Blautia sp.
CGCGACCTTGCCAAGGTCGAGACCGCGGGTTCGAGCCCCGTCTATCGCTCTTAGGGCTTCAGAGTTTTCTGAAGTCCTTTTTTGTGTTATAGGAAATTACTCCGTAATGTTCCTATAACATAAAAAGCCCTCCGGGCAGGATCGCACTGCGTCGGAGAGGAATCATGTCGCAGGAGCGACCCGCCGCAGGCGGAGAATCCTGCAAGCAGGATTCGTTCTTGTATAAAAGAACTGCCGCATATTCAGACAAATATGCAGCAGCCTGTTAGGAAGGATTATAGAATTATGATATCTGATATCAGATGTCAGCTCAGGATTGTTCTGAGACAGTGTTGGAATCACCGTAAAAGGTCAGGAGATAGAGTCCGCAGATTCCTACCAGACCATATACGATCCTGGAAATCCAGCTCATGCTTCCGAAAAGGAGAGCGACCAGGTTCAGATTGAAGAAACCAATCAGTCCCCAGTTAACAGCTCCGATAATGACGATAGTCAGTGCCGTATATCTTAAACATTTGCTTCCCATAAGTCACCATCCTTTCATAAACCTGTGGCTGTAAGCAGCCTAGTATTACTGTTCACTTCGTTCTTAGTAACACGCTTCGCGATGCATGTCGCAGTTTTTATGTGATCTTCACTCACAAAAAAACTTGCGGAATACTGTCAGTGAACAGTAATTATTACATTCCATATTGTTTCACGGAAAATAAAAAATATGCACAGCAGATTCAGATTAATTTTGAAATGCTGTGCATATTTTTAAATTATTAATAATTTAAAGTGTATAAATCAGAAATTTATTCTGTAGTCTATTTTACTTTAAGGATCTGCTTGGCAGTTGCATCTTCATCAAAGGAGAATGCTTCCTGTGCCTGAACAGTTACATCACTCTCATCTGTCAGAGAGAATGCCTGGCATACATTTACGGTCTGTCCTGGCTGAATTTCTGCTGTAAAATGATCGATCGCATCGTCATTATTCTCAGGAATAGCTGCCTCGCAGGATTCCCCGTGCTGATAAGCTTTTAAGCTTACATCCACCATTGCACTGGATGCAGAGGATGCGTTATTGGTGTAATCATAATAAACCATAATACAGGGATTTCCAGCGAAATCTTTGGTGATCACATGCTTGGTATATTTGATCGTAAACTTGTCTGTTGTAAGGTTAAGAGTATCATCAGCAGATGCTTCAGGTGCAGTGGAAGATGAGGAATCTTCGTTCTCAGAATTATTAAGAGAATTATTAATCTCTTCTTCCACACTCTTAAAGTTTGCAGACATGATTTTTACTGTTTCATCATCCAGAGAAACAATCTTCCATCCGGAACTGGTTTTGATTACCGGATAAGTAATATCTGTTTCTGAGAACACATCAGATTCGACTTTCTTTGCCTGTTTATTCAGAATAGAAGCAAGTTTCTCCTGCGTTTCATCTTCAGAAAGCTGATTTCCTGCATAAGCATTGGAAACGATCTGATGGAGAAATTCGGTAATAGTTGCTTTGTAAATATTGGTTCCGTCAATGTAAGTGATATGCGCAGTAACAGAAGCAGTGCCATTCTGGATGTCAAATCTGTTCTTAGTGATCTTGTAAGTCATTTTTTTGTTGATTTCTGAGAAGAAATCAGTGTATGCAGCGTTGCGGATATCTGCATTGTCCAGTGCGGAGAGATCACTGCTCTGGATCATAGACTCCATGGTATCAAAATCCATATTTTTCATACTGTCAAGAAACTGCTCAACTGCTTTGCGGGGCTGCTGACGCTGATAAAAATAAAATCCTGCACCTCCGCCAATAGCAAGAACCAGGATCAGGATAAAAATGATCAGCCCTGCATGTCCTTTTTTATTCTTTTTTGCCATGTTTCCTCCTGTCTGAGAGCAAAGCTGCTCTGAAACGTGTGTATTTGTTAGGTTTTTAATATATTTTATTATACCAGAATGCGTTGACAATGGCAAATCCCTTACTTATAATCAAAATAACCGTAACACATTGGTCAGGAAAGAAGGCGAAATTATGAAATATGAGAGTTCTTTTAAGTCAGAGGCAGACGGGCTTGAGATTTCGATTATGGCAGTAATACCGGATACAAAGCCATACCGTGGAGCTGTACAGCTGGTGCATGGAATGAGCGAACATAAGGAACGATACCTTCCATTTATGAAGTATCTGGCAGAACTTGGATATGTGACAGTAATTCATGATCACAGAGGCCATGGAAAGAGTGTAAAGCATCAGGAAGATCTGGGGTTCACATATGGAGGCGGAGCGAAGGCTATGCTTCAGGATATCCGTACCGTAAACAGGAAAATACATATTCAGTTTCCAGACCTTCCATTGATCCTTATGGGGCACAGCATGGGCTCTCTGGCAGTGAGAGCATTTGTGGCAGAGCATGACAGTTGTGCAGATATGCTGATCGTATGTGGCTCACCAAGTTATAATACTGCAATGCCACTTGGAGTAGGCATTGCAAAGATAGAAAAGGCAGTCCTGGGATCAAGACACAGAAGTAAGCTGATAGAAATTATGTCTTTCGGCGCAGGTGTGGCTAAGTTCAGAAAAGACAAAAACTGTACTGCATGGATCTGTTCGGATCCGAAGGTAGCGAAGGAATATAAGGAATCCGAGCTGTGCGGCTTTACTTTTACAGACGATGCATATCTGGCGTTGTTTGAGCTGATGAAACGTGCCTATGATGTGGAACATTTTTCCTGCACAAATCCGAAAATGCCTGTATTGTTTGTGAGCGGAGCAGAAGATCCGTGTATGATCAATGTGAGACATTTTGCGAAGACTGTGCAGGCAATGCGTCATGCTGGGTATCGTGATGTAAAAGGAAAATTATATCCGGGAATGCGTCATGAAATTCTGAATGAGATCGGTAAAGAACAGGTTTATCATGACATAGCAGTTTATATGAGAAAGAAAGGTTTCTGAATCTGTTCTGAAAAATGTATAAAACAGATATATCCGGTTAAACTAAAACAGGTCACGAAAAGGAGAGCCGGATATTGAAGAGAATAAAAATATTGCTGCTGTTGCTGATGATGGCAGGCTGCATGGCTGGTTCAGGATGTGCAGAAAGAAAGTCAGCGTCAGAGCAGGGAGAACTTGTAAGAAATGAGAGGCTGTCGGAGAAATCCGGCAGTCTTTCATATTGTAAGGCTTTACGTTTTGATAAAAAAATGGTAAGATAATATTCAAAATTCAAATCAGGCAGATAATTTTATACTTTAACTAAAGCAAACTGCAAAGGAGGAATTCCATGGAAGAAAACAACAACGAAGAACTGCAGGAAAAGATTCAGACAGAAAGCCGGCAGAAAGATACAGAAGCAGACGTGAATAACCAGGAAGTAGAGGAAACACAGGAAGAGCAGAAACCTTCTTCAAATGCACGATTCATGCTCTGGGCACTTGCAGGAATTTATTTACTGTATACAGGCTACACTCTGTGCAAGGGATTTATAACAGGTGCAGAGGGTTCCGGCATTGGATTTATGCTTGCAGGAATCGCATTCGCGGTTATTGGCGTGGGACTGTTGTTTGCCAGCATAAAGACCATGTTATCCGAAGACAAAATTAAGAAAGCAAAAGCTGCAAAGGATGCAGCAATGGCAGCAGCCGCAGGCGGTGAACTGAAAAAAGAGAATGAGCCGGAAACAAAGAAAACCATGAGCATTGCAGACAGAGCAAATCTGACAAAGAGACTGGAAGAGGAAGACGAAGAGGAATGAAAATATTGATCACATTATTGAAGCCTCTTTCCTTTTTGCCGGCATTACTGATGATGTACATTATTTTTTCGTTTTCAGCACAGCCGGGAGAGGTTTCGGGAAATTTAAGCTATAAGGTAAGTTATAAAATTGTAGAAATAAAAAGTGATCTTTTATCCGAGAATTTGAGCAGCGATGAGCTGGCTTACAAAGCAGACGAAATTCACTATTATGTGCGAAAAGCAGCACATATGACAGAATATTTTCTACTGGCCATTGCAATTTCTTTTCCATTATATGTGTATGGAGTGAGAGGAATCTGGCTGATGATCCTCGCGGGGATCGTCTGCGTAGGATTTGCAGGGCTGGATGAATATCATCAGTCATTTGTGGACAGCCGTACTCCTTCAATAAGGGATGTGGGGATTGACAGCTGTGGTGCATTTATCGGTATCCTGCTGGTCCAGGCATTCTGTTGGTCAGTACTGAATAATCCAAATAAAAAGAAGAAAAAACGCAGATAGATTAAAAAGTGCATTAGATCTGTAAATAAGGTAAATAAAAAACTGTGAAATTCCTGCTGTGATAAAACACAGCAGGAATTTCACAGTTTTTTTGTTTATATAATAGGAAATTCCGATGAATTTCCTATTATATAAAAAGCTCTCTGGGCAGATTCTTTTTTATAAATAAGCTGTGGACAGACTGAAAATACCGCAGAGAACGATATCAGACCTGTACCAGTTTTTGTGAAAGCTCATTTAGTCCTGTTTTAGTATGACGGATAAAGACATTTCGAATGCTCTGTAGTTCACCAAGCCCCTTCAGGGTGCAGGTAACAGAGAAACCTTCTTTTTCGAGAATGCTTTTCCAGGAATCATCTTCTTCGCCTGACATGTCATTTGTAGCATGATCTCCGGCAACGATCATAAACGGAGCAAGGTGAACTCTGACCGGATGAAGATCTTTTAATTCATCGAGAAAACTCTCAATAGAAAAATTACCCTCTACAGTTCCCATATGGATATTCGGATAACCTAATTGCTTGAATAATCGATCCATTTCTGGATAGAGTTCGTTGGCAACGTGTTCTGTTCCGTGTCCCATAAATAACAGAACTTCATCAGGTTCAGGATGATATTCCTGTGCAACAGACTGACAGACTTCTTTTTTATCCTGTTCTGTGACTATCAGTGAATCACAGACGATGATAGAATCAAAATCATTCTTAAATGTAAGAACTTTCTGCTTCATGGCATCACTTTCAAAACCTGTGATCACATAAGTTGGCTGTATCACTACATTTCGGAATCCGTCTTTGCTGATCTGAGTCATTGCTTCCTCAATATTCATTACATGAATTCCGTCGCGCTTCAGTAATTTGGCACGGATACGCGGGCTGGTCCATGCGCGGTATAATGGACATTCAGGATAAGCGTCATGCAGATCTTTTTCTATCTGTTCGATTGTTTTCTTTCGGGTTTCTTCATAACTTGTACCAAAGCTGATTACAAGAAGTGCTGTTTTTTCAGATGTTTCCATTTGGAATCTCCTTATAGTAAGTATAATTGGTTATTGTTCCCTTCACATGCTGAAATTCCGCAGACAGATGTGAAAATGTCAGAGGTAACCGACTGCGCACTCATATAAGGATATAACAACCACTATCTGTTCTATTATACAGGTGAGAGGACGGAAACTCAAGTGAAAACTCAGTTTGTTACGTTCGATTCTCTGTATGCAGAGGGGGTAACCCCCATTTTTTTCTTGAAACTTGTACTGAAATAATACTGGTTGGCGTATCCGCATTTCATACTGATTTCTTTTAGTGTCATATTAGTTGCTGTGAGATAACGGCAGGCTGCATTGATTCTCTGGGTTGTAATGTAATCGCTGATACTGATTCCCTGTTTTTTCTTAAATAACGCACTGAGATAAGCGGGGCTGACATTGGCCTCACTGGCAATATCATTCAGACAGAGTGTATTGCTGGCGTAATTTTCGTTTATAAATGAGGTTACAGATTCGCAGAGTTTCTGATGATAGTCATTTAAGGAAGAGTCCAGTTTATTGCAGAGAAGATGGCAGAGGTCATTGAGCCAGTGACATAATTCTTCTGTGGTATGAAATTCTTCCAGATGATTGTATACATACAGGATCTTTGTTTCCAGATCATGGGTATCCAGGTTCAGTTCATAGAAAAACTTCAGAATTCTTCCCAGCAGAGAGTAAACCTGAATAAATGCGAAGTTCTTGGTTCGAAAATTTTCGGTAAGCCATTGAGAAAAATCCTGAAACCAGGAGTCAATGGCAGACACATCTTTTTTGCAAAGCAGACGAATCAGCTCTTCTTCCTTGGAATCAGAGAAATCTGTAGCGGAAAGATCATGACCAAGGGCTTCACGTCCGTCGAATACATTCTGGTGTGGAAAGAAGAAACGATATTCCAGAGCATGAACTGCACTCTCATAAGAGCGGTTTAGCTCCCAGAGATCCTGTACGATGCTGCCAATCCCGGCATTTAATATCAGACCCTGTGTATGACAGGATTCCACAATTGCTGAGATAGTCTTATAAGTAAGCTGGCGGAAATTTCCAGACTGGCATTCACTGTGACCAATGATGCACAGATAACCGTCGATATCCTGAAGTGGATAAATGTAATTTAGTTCGTCAGCCTGTTCGATGATCAGGTCGCGGAGATTGAGAAGTTCCATCTGAAATTTTTCAATGCCGTAGGAATCCTTCAGATTCTGGGCATTTTCCAATTCGAGGATCACTACATTATAGAAATCATAATCCAGTTCCAGATTCAGATAGTTCAGATAAGGTTTCAGACGGTAGGAAGCTTCCTGTCTGGGACGGTGGGTAATATCACGGAAAAATTTTTCAATAAGCAGAGGACGGCTCTGTTTCAGAAGCTGGAGATTTTTCTGTTCGCGTTCCATCAGGGCAAAAGCGTTTTTTACTTTCTGGATCAGATAAGCGTAATCCAGTGGTTTCTCAATGTAATCCAGTGCACCCAGAAGCAGGGCACGCCGTGCGTATTCAAATTTGTCATAGGCGCTGATCAGAATAATTTTTACCATAGGATTGATATTGAGTGCCTGACGGCTCATGGAGATTCCGTCCAGATCCGGCATCTCGATATCGGAGATGATCAGATCTACGGACTCTTTCTTCATAGCTTCAATAGCGGAAGTTCCATTGTAGCAGATATGTGCGATTTCTGCATTCAGAGCTTCCCAGTCAACATTCTTCTCAATTCCCTCTGCAGACAGATAGTTGTCATCTACGATCATTATTTTCTTCATCTGTATCCTCCATTTGCTGGAATTCAATCGTAACATAAGTGCCATTTCCAGGGTGGCTGTCGATGCGTACAGATCCGTTTCCATACAATGGATTGGAAATGCGGGCACTTACATTGGAAATTCCAAAATGTTTTTCATAATTTATAATTTTGTGGTCAATAGCGTGACGGAGCTGATCCAGAGTTTCAGGAGACATTCCGGCACCGTTATCTTCAATGGCGATTACAACTGTATCATCGCCATAGAGCACATGGATGGAAATAAAGACTTCTGGTGTGGCGGCAGATAGTCCGTGCAGAATTGAATTCTCCAGAAATGGCTGCAAAGTAAATTTACAGATCATGAAGTTCTCAATGCCGTCTTCTGCGTTAATTTCCCAGTCCAGGTTATCCTTATGACAAAGTTTTTCCATTTCCAGATAAAGACGTGCAATTTCCAGCTCATCTTTAATAGGAATCAGCTCTTTGGACTTGCGCAGGGTCAGTCGGTAAAAAGCAGTCAGATTTGTCAGCATCTGGTCTGCGATATCCAGCTTGCCAAGTGCCTGGCAGGTACGGATCGTACCAAGGATATTGTAGAGAAAATGTGGATTGATCTGGGACTGCAGAAGCTGATATTTCAGTCGTTCTTCATTAATAGAGAGACTGACAATGGATTTCAGATTCTTTGCAATGGTATGCTGCATATCTTCAAAAGTAATCCCAAGTCTGTCAATTTCATCATATCTGGAAACATCATCTGGATGAGGTAGCGTAATAATGGAAAGGTGCTCAGGATCATGTCCAAGATGGAAAGATTCCATGGCATAGGACAATGCTGCAATTCTGCTTGTCAGTTTTCTGGAAAAAAGAATTATAATCAGGATCGTCAGCGGAAGGGAAATGATAACTGTGAGCAGCAGGGTTTGGATCAGTACCTGAGTATTATTCTGAATATAGCTTTCCGGAATTTCTGTAATATGAAGCCAGCCGTTGGCCAGAGGTCGGCAGTTATAGTAAGTCTGGTTGTTCTTAAAAAAAGAATTTGCATTGGTAAACAACATGTTTTTGACAGAATCGGAAATCCAGGTTCCATTCAGGCTTGAATCGCTGTGTGCGGCAATCTGTCCCTGTGGTGTCAGGATATAGCTGGAAATAGCACTGTCGGAAGAGGCTGCCTGCAGATATGTGGAAAATTCATCAGTGTCCAGTGCAATACAGTAAGCGTATTCCAGAATACCACTGCTTTTGTTTTTTAATGCCCTGAAACACAGAATGGTGTCAGCCTTCGTTTTTGGAGAGGAGATAACTTTCGGCACAGACATATTTTTCTTTAACAGCCACAGGGAGGAAGAACCTATGGAATCAAGGGCAGATTCTGTAATCCCGTAATTTGCCAGCCTGTCTGTGGAAAAGAAATACAAGCTCTCGTCGGCTCCTGTCTGCTCAGGGCGTAGAAATATGTATATATGATAGAAGTCGAATGTGGACGTATATAAAGAAATATTATTGCGCATGGAATTAAAGGCATTCAACAAATCTATCTGATTGTTTGGGGTGTGCTCGAATGAATACATCTGAAACTGGATTGTGTCAGCCACGTTTTCGGTCTGATTCAGACGGCTGTTAAGCTGAAAAAGAAGCTGTTCGTCAGACATCAGTACAGAGTTGGTGATCCGGTCTCTGGCAAGGTTATAGGAAACGTTATAGCTGACCAGGGCAATGCATATTAATGGAAGCAGTGTTGCTACCAGAAAAGCTGCCAGCAGTTTTGACTGGAATGAGGAAAACCTGAAAGGAATCCATATATGATAATTTATTTTTTGAAATTTTTGTTTCATAGGAATCTCCTTTGTTTATATTTGAGGATTGTCTTATCGGTATATCTTTATTTCATTTCTACTTATGTGGGATGTATTGGTGTACCATATTCTGATATGGATGATTATAAAATTTTAAGCTTCAAAAAACAATAGAACAAAAAATAATATAAATGAATCAAAAGAAATTGTATTTTGCCGAAGAAACATTTTTGTTATTCTTTAGTTACCAAATAACACAGAACAGAAAAAATGCGAAGAACTGTTCAGAAAAGGAGAAAATATGAAGAAAAAAGTGATCAGTGCAGTATTAGCTGCAACAATGATAGCAGGAATGATGGGAAATGTTGTAAGTGTATCCGCAGAAGAGAAGTATGATCTTACTTTATATAGTGTCAATACTACTGACCCGGATTTTGATGACTGGCTTGCAAATGTAGAGGAGGCAACGGGTT
>CAJLTE010000109.1 GCA_905209435.1 uncultured Blautia sp.
TTAAAATCAACGATTTTGCTTTATACTCCGTACTGTCTGTCTGGAGTTTGAATAAGGAAACAGCCAAAAGAAGTCCAGTAAAATCAACGCTTCCAAGCAAATTTGTTTAATGGTTGGCAACGATTTGGCAACATTCAATCCTTATTTAGAAAATAAAATATCTTAGTTATGTATAGAAAAACCTTACTGATTTTCAGAATGAAAACTGAATATCGGTAAGGTTTTTTTGATGTCTATTTTTTCTTCGATTCTTTATCAAGTTCTTTGATGAGCAGATCGCTCAGTTCCTGAGAAGGAACTTTTGCATAATGTCCGGATGTATCAAGTGCCGGATATTGGTATCTCCATTCATCATATTCTTCCCTGCTGATTTCTCCGTTTTCCAGTTTTGCTGACTGTTGCTGCCAGGCATGGAACATATCGAACATGGAAAGATAGGATGGATTGTTTCTGTCAAGACAAAGGCAGAGTTCACCGTCAATGTCTTTGATTTTCAGTCCATACATATCTTCCAATGCAAAAAAGGTATGCATAAGACCAATATAGCTGTCAATGTCCGGGACATTCAAGGCGTGGGTGCTTACACTGAGGATGCCAGCCATTTCCTTTAAGAGGTCAAACTTGGGGATTCTTGCTTCTGCTTCATACTGTGCCATACGCACATCGGAAGTTTTGCCGAGAAAACCAAGCATCTCCCCGAACTGTTTTTGTGTCATGCCTTTTTTATTCCGAAAAAATTTAATACGTTTTCCGATTGCCATTGTATGAATCTCCTTCCAGATGATATAAAACTTTTCTGTTTAAGCTGAGTGTACCACAGATAAAAGAGAATAGCAAGAAAACTTAAACTAAAAAATTTAAGAATTTTTCTGCAAACCTATTGACTTAACTCAAAAAAGTTAGTATAGTACAGATACAGAAACTTAAACAAAATAAGTTAATACAATTAAATGACCATCCGAACTGATACCACTGGAAGAACAGGCGATGACCAAAAGCGAGCGTGCCGAAGGTGGAAATACGACAAAGTACCGAGCAGGGCAACTTGTCAGGAACGGGGGAGGGAGAATGGCGAAGAACAAAGAAAATGAAAAACAAACGAGAGGAGATGAAGTGTATGACGAACAAGAATTTTATGACAGCCCAGGATGTAGCAGACGCTTTAGGCGTATCAAAATCTTATGCCTATAAGCTGGTCAGACAGTTAAATGATGAGATGGAAGCACTTGGCTATATCACTGTCAGGGGCAGAGTGGATGCGAATTACTTTCGTAAAAAAGTATGTTACAGCGAATAAGGGAAAGGAAGTGGTTGAATGGCTGTATACAAAGATAATGCCACAGGAACGTGGCGGGTAGTGTTCCGTTATACCGATTTTACCGGGGAACGGAAACAGACACAGAAAAGAGGGTTTCAGACGAAGCGAGATGCACTGGCGTGGGAGCGAGAACAATTATTAAAGCAGGATTCCAAGCTGGATATGACATTTGCGAGCTTCTATGAAATCTATGCAGAGGATAAAAAGGCAAGGCTGAAGGAAAGCACATGGGAATCCAAGAGCCATGTGATAGAGAAGAAAATTCTTCCCTACTTCGGCAAACGCAAGATTGCAGACATTGAAGCAAAGGATGTAATCGCATGGCAGAATGAGTTGATGAAATACCGGGATGAGAAGGGAAAACCATATTCCGGTGATTATCTGAAAACGATTCATGCACAGCTTACAGCAATCTTCAACCATGCGGTCAATTTTTACAATCTGCCCTATAATCCGGCGAAGCGTGCAGGTTGCATGAAAGTACAGACGAGCAAGGAAGTGGAGTTCTGGACGAAGGAAGAATATCTGAAATTTGCGGAAGTGATGATGGATAAGCCACGCTCCTACTATGCATTTGAAATGCTGTACTGGACAGGTATCCGTTCCGGCGAGCTGCTTGCCCTCTGCCCTTCTGATTTTGATTTCGAGAAGCAGACCGTAAAGATCAGCAAAACGTATCACAGGTCAAAGGGCAGGGACATCATTACTACACCAAAGACTGCGAAAAACAACCGGACAATCAAGATGCCGAAGTTTCTCTGCGAGGAGATTCAGGAGTATATGAAAATGCTGTATGAAGTGAAGCCGGATGACCGCATTTTTACGGTGACAAAATCTTATCTGGATCATGAGATGCGTCGTGGCGTAAAAGAAGCCGGATTAAAGAAGATTAAGGTTCATGCACTCCGTCATAGTCATGTTTCCCTGTTGATTCACATGGGATTCACTGTGCTTGCCATAGCAGAGCGTATGGGGCATGAAGCAGAGAAAATCACATTGAAATATGCACATCTGTTTCCAACTGTTCAGACGGAAATGGCTGAAAAGCTGGATATGGAACGCATGAAAAAGGAGGATGAGTAGATGGACAGAAAACTTGACAACAGGGGCAGATGGAGAAACAAAACGGTAGCTTTCCGGGTATCTGAGGAAGAAGCAAAGCAGATTGATGTGTGTGTCCGGCTTTCGGGACTGACCAAGCAGGACTATATTGTGAGAAGGCTGATGTGCCGGGACATTGTAGTGCAGGGCAATCCGAGAGTGTATAAGGCACTGAAAAATCAGATGGCAGAGCTTTATGAGGAGTTGAAAAGGATTGAGCAGTTTTCAGAGGAAAATGAGGAATTGCTTTATACCTTGCAGTTAGTTGCAGAGACACTGAATGGAATGAAGGAGGATGAGGATTGATGACAAAAGAAAAAATGACTGCTCCGGTAGCATCTGTTGGCGCAGATGGGGAACAGCCATTAAATAATAAAATAACCAACCAAAGTATAGCAGATTTGCCCGTTAAGGGCAATCTGCAAGCCACAAATAATGCAGAAAATGTGGCAAAATCAGCAAATAAAAAGAATCCGGATGAACTGGAAACCGTTTCCATGATGGAATTATATGATACAGCTTATCCACCGAAGCTGCCGATTGTGGACGGACTTTTGTATAACGGAACGTATCTCTTTGTAGGTTCTCCGAAAATTGGGAAATCATTCTTTATGGCACAGATCGGGTATCACATCAGCAAAGGACTTCCCTTATGGGGATTTCCGGTAAGACAGGGAACTGTCCTGTATCTGGCACTGGAAGATGATTATGCAAGGTTACAGAAACGGTTATCGCAGATGTTTGGAATGGAAGGCAGTGAGAATTTTTATTTTGCTACAAAGTCAAAATCATTAAACGCCGGACTGGAGCAGCAACTTGTACAGTTTGTAACAGAGCATAAGGATGCAAGGCTCATTATCATTGATACGCTCCAGAAAGTCCGAGAAGTTGGCGGAGATAAATTCAGTTATGCCAGTGACTATGAGATTGTGACGAAGTTGAAAGCGTTCAGTGACCATTATGGCATCTGCTTTCTGGTGGTGCATCACACAAGGAAAATGGAATCCTCGGACAGCTTTGACATGATTTCCGGCACGAATGGACTGCTGGGAGCTGCGGATGGGGCATTTGTCATGCAGAAAGAAAAGCGGACAGATAACAAGGCAGTTTTGGAAGTAGCAGGACGTGACCAGCAGGATCAGAAGCTGTGGCTGAATTTCAACCGGGAGAGATGTGTCTGGGAGCTGACCAAGACAGAAACAGAACTCTGGAAAGAGCCAGAAGATCCACTACTTGAAAAAATCAAAGAACTGATAACAGCAGAACAGCCGGAATGGACGGGAACAGCAACCGAACTGACAGAGTTTCTGCAAGTGGAGATGCAGCCGAATGCTTTGTCACGAAAACTGAATGTCAGTCTGGAACGTCTGCTGATAGAATATGGAATCCAGTATAGATCAGAGCGTGGACATGAGGGCAGACGAATTTATCTGACCTATATGGGAAGCCAGCGTGACGATATGTGACGATGGTGACGGTAATTTATATAGCGTGCCGGTAGTGAAAACATCGTCACTATCGTCACGACCGTCACGGAAAGGATGGGATAAGATGAAAAATGTGCAAATATCACAGGAATTATTCATGCAGTTACTTCGGTTTCATTTAATGGAGGATGTAGGTTGCGAGAGCGAAATCAAGCAGGAACTGGAGAAAAAGCTGGACAAGATGGTAATGCGTGACCTGTATGGAAAGTTTAAAACTGCTCCGACAGAGGAAGAACGGGAACGAGCGAGAAAAGAATATCTGAACAGGCGAGGAGTGCCGGAGAGTTTTCGTTGGTAATTTCTTCCTTGATGGTAAGAACAGGAGCGTGGCACGCCCCTGTATAGAGCGGACAAGGAGAAAACTGGAAAGGAGAAGCACACAATGAGAGAAGGAAGATTAGGTTACAACTGTGAAAATGGCAGATACGGCTTGCTGTCCATGGATTTGTGGGTAGATACAGGATTTCACTGTGGAGAGTGTATGGAAGTTCTCGTGGATGATAAGTGGGTAAAAACCAGAATGGAGATGAATCCTGCAATGGAATGGTATCTTGTGGGAACACCGTATTGCGGCGATTTGGAGTATGTCCGGGCAAGAATACCAGAGTGATTCAGAATGAAAAACAGCCCGGATACGGGCATATAAAAATGGGCGGATACGCCCAAGATGAAAAGCATAAGCCCGGCAGCTACGGCTGACAAAAGCACTTACCAAAGCCCTCGGCGTTTGAGAGCGAAATACACCCATCGCACAAATCTGACGATTTATGCTCAGCGTATTTCGCCCTGCCGGGAGCTTAAATGCCGGATACGGCAATGAGTTCGTAAACGGATGCCTAAGCATCCACTCACAAAAAATATGGCAGAATTTACTTTGCCGAAGAAAGAGGAGGGAGTGCCTATCGTAAGAAATTCATTTATTCAAATGACAAAATTAAGTAACGTAAAAGGTCGAATCACTTATATATCCAGTCATGCAAAGCAGGAAAATCTCTATGCTGTTTATGAGACTACGGAGCGAAAATTCTGGCGGGAACTTGCCAAATGCAATCAGGAAGAATTTGTAAAAAGCGGAACAGAAGGGAAATGTATCGAAGCCAGAGAACTGATTATTGCCTTGCCGGAAAGTTTCGTGGAGTACCAGCCGGATATGCTGCTGAAGCTGTTTACAGAGCATTTCAAGCAGAATTATGGAACAGAGTGTATATCGGCATTGCACCACAATAAAAGGAAAACGAATTATCATATTCATTTGATCTTTTCGGAACGGAAATTATTGGATGAACCGATCATCAAGATTGCCAGCCGGAATAGGTTCTATGATAAAAATGGAAAGCATGTCCGTACTAAGAAAGAGATACTTGGGGAAGATGGTCAGATTCGGGAAGGTTGCTATATTGTGAAGAAGGGCGAGGTTTACGAGAAGCGAATATTTACCGTTAAGGATGAGTACTTTAAAAGCAATGCGTTTTTGGAAGAAGTGAAGCATTCCTATACAGATTTGATGAATCTGTATGTGAAGGACGATAAACAAAAGCTGCAAGTCTTTGAGCGTGGCGGTATTTATCTTGCAACTAAGAAAATCGGAAAGAATAATCCTAAAGCACAAGAGATTGAATCAGATAATCAGAAACGACAGGAGTGGAACCGGACAGTTGATGTGGCACTAATCAGTGGTGTGTCGGAGCCACATATTTTGGAAGTGAAACGTAAACAGATTTCGGAGCCGATTAAGGGTGCTATTTCACAGATTGGGAGAAAACCAAGATTATTTGCAGGATTCGTTACAGTGGCGATTGCTGCACTGGAGCTGATGATTGAGTCAGTTCTTATGAAAAAGTACAAGGAAGTGTCTGTCCAGAAAGAAGAAATAAATCAGACAGATGAAGATATAATGATTGAGAAAATAGCAACACAAGTGTCAGATACAGAAAATACCCAAGCAGACGCACATGAGTCGATGCCAAAAGCACCGGAACAGGAAAAACCAGAGACAAAGCAATCGGAAATGACAAGGATGGCATCGAAATACCCAAGATTCTTCAAGGTTTATAATGAACTGGAACAGCAGAATACGGTAATCTACAAGAAAGAACAGCAGCGTACCGCTAAGAAAAAAGAACTGTCGGAAGTTAAAGGCTGGTTCAAGGGCAGAAAGAAAAAGGAATTACAGAAAGAAATCACAGAACTGACAAGCCAGATTAGAGACATGAAAGATTATCTTCCGAAGATCGTACAGCGAGTTGGATACCGGAATGTGCAGGAGTTTTTGAAAGACTTCCAGATTGCAAAGTCTGAGTACAGCCAGTATCAGAAAGTGATCGCACAGTGGAAACAGGAAAACGGAAAAGAGCCGGAACAGCAGTCACATGGTGTCAGAGCAAAACTGGCGGCAAACAGAAAGAAAATAGAGCAGGAACAGAAAAATACACAGCGTACCCGAAGCCAGAGTAAAGACCGAGGGGCAAGATAGGAGGAAGAATTCATGGAGAAACACATCATGGGAGAAAATGGAATCAGCTACTCGCTTGGAGAGGACGGTCTGTATTATCCAGACCTGTACCTCCCGGAGGAGACGAGGTATCCAATTGGAAAGTATGGAATGATGCGGAGAACGTATCTGAAAGAGCATCGGAAGAGCCTGTATCTGGAACTGGTGCTTTCCGGGAAGTTAAATGAGCATTTGTATCAGATTGACGAAGAGTGTCATCAGATGATGGACAGACTGGTGGAACAGATGAAAGAGCAGCAGAGAGTGACAGAAGAATTGAAAATGCAGGATCAGATGGCATGGGTTAGGCGAATGAATAATATTCGGGCTTGTGCGGAGGAATTTGTGCTGAAAAAGTTTGTTTATGGATAAGAATGAATAAAAATAAATTCACTATACAACAAGGGCAAAAAGTTCGTTAAAGAATTTTTTGCCCTTTATTCATAGTAAGAATCTTATTTACAGATTTTTTCTGATAGACTTTTTTTAATACAGATATTTACCATCTGCCATCATATTCATAGTAGTCGGTTCCCGTTGAATATTTATGCTTGGAGTCTAAGTAGTAAGTAGTGTGTGTCGCTTCCCTGATGACAACAGTCATTGGATATAATTTGCTCATCATCCAATTATCAACTACATGATAGTAAGCATAATCAGAACCTTTTTTAAAGAATTCAGCGGCAATGGCACCAATAGCTGCTCCTACTTTTCCGCCAAGAGCTGCACCGAGCACAGCACTAATAGCTGAAACAGTCATATTGTATATGAATGAACTACCATCCCATACTTTTGTTACCCATTCGCCAGTGCCTGGATCAGTATATGCCCTATAAACACTGGATTGGTTAGTATCCATAGATGTATTAACAGATTCAACAACAGCAAATGTATCTATTTGTGAAGTTTTTGAAATTCCTTGTGAATCAGTAGTTGTCAAATGACAGTCGCCGTTAGGTTGAATATCAAGTACCTGAGATTTATCTTCTACATAATTACCATCAGCATTCATTACATAGGTTGTAGAATTTACGTTCATAAAATCAGCATCAGCATTTTCGACCACTTTATATTGTTTTCCATTTTCGAGATAAGTGTAAACTAAATGATTATCTCCGGGTGTACCTTCAAGAAAAGTGAGTTCAGTGCGTATATTTGTTGAACTATTTGTTGCTGTGGCTTCAACATTTGCAGCATGTACAATATTGCCTGAAAATAGCGAAAATATCATAATCATAGTTAAAGTGGCAGAGATTAATTGTTTAATTTTCATCGACATAAAAATTCCTCCATTTTAGCATGTGTAATTAATTGAATCAAACAGCTTCCTTTTATTGGTGTAGTGTATCCATGGGATTCGCCTCCTCTCCAAAATACACGTTTAAAAAGTATCCAAACAATAGATTGTTTCAAAATATTATATAATTTTGAAGGCTATGATTTCGAAACATCATCATCTAATCGTGCTCCGCAATTATGACAAATACTTTGGGAAGACCATTTAAAATTTAATAATTTTTTGCAGTGCGAACATCGTAAAAAGGTAAATCCAAAAATAATGTCAATAATTATAAGAAATATAGATACATAAATCATTTCTTTGTGAATTGAATTAAAAAGGGGAATGTTTGAAGCAAAAACAATTATTACTACTAACAGCGCAATAGCATTAAGTATTTGTCTGCATTTCTTTAGATTCATTAAGTACACCTCCGTGTATTATAATTTTTTTTATAATACCATACAGGTGTAAAATCTAATAACGTGATAACGTAAAAATGTGTAAAAAAACAAGTAAAATTATTCTTCATAAGTTAAATTAGTATGGTGTTCATGATAGAATGGTTTGGCAACATACAACAAAAATATTGACACCATATACGATACCATATATAATAAATGCAGGAGGTATAAAGAATGTCAAAATGGGATAAACTGATAACACGTATATGCAATTTATCGAAAGACCTCCGGTTTGATGAGCTGCGGAAAGTATTGGAAAGCTACGGATATGAAATGAATGCACCGAGAAGCGGAAGCAGTCATTATACATTCAGAAAACAAGGCTGTATGCCAATTACAATACCAAAGCATGAACCGATTAAGAAAGTATATGTGGAAATGGTAAGGCAGATTGTAGAAAGTGAGGCGAAGAATGATGAAGACGCTGAATGATTACATGGCAATGTCCTATCGTATGGAAATTGTAGAAGATAAAGATGAAGGCGGATTTGTGGTTTCTTATCCGGATTTGCCTGGCTGTATTACCTGTGGAGAGACTGTGGAAAGTGCGGTTGCGAATGCACTGGATGCGAAAAGGGCATGGCTGGAAGCTGCATTGGAAGATGGTGTGGAGATTCATGAGCCGGACAGTTTGGAGGATTATTCCGGTCAGTTTAAGTTGAGAATCCCCCGGAGCCTGCACCGATCACTGGCAGAACATTCGCAGAGAGAGGGAATCAGCATGAATCAGTATTGCGTATACCTTCTTTCTAAAAATGATGCGGTGTACTCAAAATAATGGTTGCGGAATAGTTTTAGTACCGCTATAATGGAGTGGCAACATATTGGCAACAGAGAATCAGTGAGCCAGAATAATATATGTAACAGAGATAAAATATCGGCTGGAAAGTTATAAAACTTAAACAAAACTGTTTGAGAAGAACGATGATGAAGCCGAATTCGAATAGAATAATAGAAATTTTATACAGATTGTTTTTATGGGGCTGTCGCACTAACGTGCGGCAGCTCATTTTATATATCCAACACAAAACG
>CAJLTE010000110.1 GCA_905209435.1 uncultured Blautia sp.
GAACAACCTTTTGACGGATGCCATCATATTCAATTGTTTTGTCATACTCTGCACCACTCACATGATGGCCGGAACGGTTATAACAGGTGACTGTACAGCCACTTTTTTCTTTCCATATTATACGGATCCTTCTCTCTTCAGTACTGTCATCACTGTCTTAAACAGAATCTTTATATCCAGCCCAAAAGTCCAGTTGCTGATATATTCTGTATCCAGTCTTACTACTTCTTCAAAATCTGTAATATCACTTCTGCCACTTACCTGCCACATACCTGTAATCCCCGGTTTAATGGCAATTCTGGCTCTGTGATGCAGCTCATATTTTTGTAATTCGTCTTGTAATATCGGTCTGGTACCTACAAGGCTCATGGTCCCATTTAGCACATTCCAGAACTGTGGGAATTCATCCAGTGATGTTTTTCTGATAAATTCACCTATCCCGGTTTTTCTGGTTCCGTCGGGCAGGATTTTATTTCCTATTACACGAGGGTCAAAATCAATCTTAAACATACGGCCATCACTCATTTTATTCTGCGCCATAAGCTCTGCCCTACGTTCTTCTGCATCCATATACATACTTCGGAATTTGTACATTTTAAATGGTTTTCCATTCTGACCGATCCGTATCTGTGAAAAGAAAATCGGACCCGGAGAGCTGATATAAATGGCCGGTGCCACAAAGATAAAGATAATCCCTGTCAGAAGACAGCCTGCCAGTCCACCCAGGATATCCAGTGCTCTTTTGGCAAGTGCCTGTCTGTCCGTAGCATAGTTCATAGTGGTCGTCAGAACTGTATATCCACCTATTGTCTCTACAAATTGTTTCTGTCCGGGGGTGCTTCTGACTTTTGCCAGGTTCACATGAACTGCCATTCCCATTTCCAACAGTTCATTTATCAGTTCATGGGGATATTGATAAGACGTATCTACATTTACAAAAACTTCATCTACCCATTGCTGACAAATATAGGATGCAGCATTTTTTAAATCTGCCACAACCGGAATTCCTTCAATTTCCCTGCCTGCTATATTTTTATCAATGATTATGAGACCATTGATGTTGTATCGATTATAATTGTGATTTTTTACATTCTGGATTACTTTTGGTGCAAGATTATAATTTGTTACAATATAGAGTGAATGTTCTCCACCTTCTGCCATTTTATGGATCAGGTGTTTTTTCCATATTATTCTTGTGCCATAGGACAGGAGTACATAAAAGACTCCCATAAGATACAGAACTGTCCTTGAGAAGCTGTGTCCATTGCTGACAGTGAACAGATACAGACCACTTGCCAGTTCTATCAGGATCATCTGCTGGATAACAGAACGTAATTCCTGATAATAACCTCTCCTCAGAACGCCTTTATAAGATTCAAAAATAATGATCAGAAATAAATCTGCCAGTATTACAAAGAATATCATATTATGATATATTCCCAGTTCAAATATGTTCCGGACAGAACCATTTCGAACCAGATATGCCAGTATTAAAGACAGAAGTAAACACACAAGATCTAAAAATATAAAGTCCTTGTGTTTATACCATCCTCTTGATTTTTTTCTATACATACGCCTTCCTTAGTTTCTCCTTCTTTTTCTCATACTTTTTTTACTATTTCCAACCCAACCTCCATATCCACGCTCCTTCCAAACATTTCTATGGAAACCCAGGCTTTTCTTTTGTGTCTGTTGATTTTTCTGATATAACCTTCCATGCCCTGCAATGGTCCTGTGAGTATCCTGACCTGATCATTCTCTATGATCCCTGTGGACATGGCTACCAGCTGTTCTTCTTTTCCCAGCTTCAGAAGCAGCTCTACTTCTTCCTGAGATAGGGGGATGATCTCATCTCCTGTTCCCAGAAGCCGGGTCATTCCTGTGACTTTTCTCAGGTTTTCAGCCAGCTGTTCCAGATTTTCGGCAATCACGACCACCGGCTTAGCCGGTGGTTTGCTTTGACCCTATAAGGGTCTATTACCGGCACTGGAGTCTAAAGACTCATCGAAATAGGTTCGCCAAGCGCAACATCATTTACCTACAAAGCCCTTTCGGGCTTATCTTTATTTGTTACGTTTTACTGGCTCACCCGTAAACGGGTCAATATACTCTTTCAGTGTCATTTGATCATATTCCAGATCATCCTGTAACTGATTTGCTATATATTCCTGTATTTTCTTTGCATTTTTCCCTACCGTATCTACATAATATCCGCGACACCAGAAATGTCTGTTTCCATATTTGTACTTCAGATTTGCATGTCTTTCGAATATCATTAATGTACTCTTTCCTTTTAAGTACCCTACAAAATACGATACACTTATGCTTGGCGGAATTTCTACTAACATGTGTACATGATCTGGACATATCTCTGCTTCAATAATTTTTACACCTTTTCTTTTGCATAACATACTCAAAATATCTGCTATATCCTGTTTAATTTTTCCATATGCTACTTTTCTTCTATATTTTGGTGCAAAAACAATATGATACTTACAATTCCACTTTGTATGTGATAAACTATTATTATCCATATGGATACCTCCTGTGTATATTAGTGCGGTTGGCGAACCTACATTAATTATACCACCGGAGGTTTTTTTCTGTAAGCTGAAGCAATGCTGACTCACCTGCATAGCAGGTGGTTTATTTGTTTTCCAAAGCTCCGTTTTTCGGATCAGCGAAAAACTCCACAATGGCAAACAGGGCTTTGCCCTAACAATTAAAAAGACATACCCGGGAAAGAGGATTCTTTCCTGGATATGCCATTTGCCTTGAAATCGTTTCTTCTGTTGATAATAGGGAATAAAGCAGCGTTTCAGTATATCGCTGCTTATCAGCCGCTGACATTGGCAGCGGATGTTCTCTTCTGTGCCTGTTCGCACCTGCATCACATACCACATTGGATATATTACCTCCGTATTTTGGGTATGCTTCGCCATTCTGCCTGTGTTACAAGGCAGATTCTCTTCAAGATATGTAAATCAATATCCTTAAACGCGGCAAAGCGACGATTCAAAGACTATAGACCTTTTGTCTTATCTACACGTTATTATAGCTTTATTGCCAAAAAGATGCAATAATTTTTGGTACTTTTTATCATTTATCTGCTGCTGTATCTGCCGGCGTTTCCGTAGGTTCTGCTGTAGGTCGTACCATCATGTCGTCCAGTACACCGATATCTTCCTCCGTCTCTTTGCCGGCCAGCTTTTCTTTGTATTCTGTGCGTTCTGCACGTTCCTGGTGGTTTACCTTGACAACAAATACAAGGCCTGCCACCAGAGCAAGAACCAGCACATAGTAGAGCACTGAGGACATGAATTTATTTTTTTTATGTCTGCGTCTGCGAGATTTTCGTGACATTGAACTGTTCCTCTCTTATCAGATTATTTTGCATCTTTTGTAAAGATTGCAAGAGGTCCCATGCCTTTGAATTCGCCTTTGATCACAAGATTTGGCTGTTCAGAAGAGCCTGCTTCGTCCTTAACGATCCAGCTCATCAGATCATCTTCTGCATCAGCTGTCTCATCTGTGTCAGCAGTCTCATCTGCGTCGTCTGCTTCCTCTGCTTCTTTTTCCGGATATGCGAAGCTCAGTTCAGGCTCTGCAAGATAGTTAAGCTCTCCTGTAGAAGCATCTGCCTGTACAACAATGCTGTCCGGGATTGTGAATGGCTCTATCTCTGTAAGAAGGCTCAGGTCGCCCTCTGCTGTATCAACATCAAAGTCTGCATCATTAGCAGTTACAAGGCTCTTCCAGTCAACACTGTCGATGTCACAGTTTACCTGTGCGTCAAGGGAACCGGACATATCATAGGAGTAATCATCTGACATCTTGATTGCCATATCTATAAGACTGCTTGCGCTGACATAGTCGTCCAGGTTGATGGTCTGTCCGTTGTCCAGTGTGACCTCTTTGTTCTCTGTATCTGTCAGATCATCGATAAAATCAGTCAGAGTAAAGCCTGCTTTCTGATCTTTCAGCTTCTTTGCTGCATCAGCTACCTTTTCGTCTGCGTATTTCTCAGGAGAAACCTTCTTGGTTACAACCGGAACCTTCTCGATCAGCATTACAGGTCCAAGTGAATCGAAGGTGGCTGTGACTTCACCTGTGGCTTTGTCCAGCTTCTCAATTGCAACAAAGGCAACCTTTCCTGTTGTCGGATCGATCTGCATCAGAAGTACATCTTTCTTCTTTACATCCTTGGCAGCTTCGATGGTAAGGGTTGTTTTGATAGCGCCATCTGTTTCGTATGTGATCTTATCATCTTCCTTAATAACCAGATCTACAAAAGGTGTCAGAGACTCATACAGGGACGGATTTACCTTCTTCTCTGTGTTTGTTTTAATTGTTTCTGTTGTATCTACCTTAAGGTCTTTCAGAATCTCATTCATGTTTACCTTGGTATTATCATCATTTACTTTTGTTACTACCTCTGCAACTTTTTTATCCTTGTAGGCACCTGTATCAACATCTTTTACGATCAGTTCCTGTTTGTTTGACAGATTTCCCTCAACTACCTTTGGAGCTTCCGGAATGATCTGTCCGATACTTGGGGCTGCATATACATTGGCAGATGCTGCAATTGTCATTGCTGCAAGTAAAATACTGAAATATTTTCTTTTCATAAGAATGCCTTCCTTTCTGTCTTCTTCTGGCTCTATTCTTATTAATTTACGGTTACTTTATAACAAGGCGGTTGAAAAACAGCAGCCTGTCATACTTTTTCATAAAATAAACGGATGATCAGTTCCCGGAGTGCATCTTCATCCACATGGAACTCATCATGAAGGTCTCCCTCCTGGTCTGTTCCCGGAAGCTGCTCTATACTGTCCTCTGTGAACTCTGCTTTCTTAAGAGTCTTCACAAGTCCCAGATACTGGTTGCGTGTCACACTTGTCTGGATATAATCGTCCATCACATCGAGGGAATCCCATGCTTTCTCAAGGTCATTCTCATCCATGGACTGCATCTTCTCAACATAAGCTGTGAGATAGGCTTTCTGTCTCTGCATACGGCCCTCATTGCTGAAGGACTCCTCTGTATTCCTGTACTGAAGGAAATCCTTTATGTTGCTGTCATCCAGGGTAACCTGTGCACCCTCTGCCATCTCCGGATATTTCTCCTGAAGATCGTTGTTTGGCACTGTAAGCGTGATTCCGCCTGCCAGCTCATTGATATAGGGCATGGAATCCTGGTTTGTCACTACATAGCGCTTCACAGGGATATCTCCAAGGAGAAGTGATACTGCCTCGCAGAGACTCTCACAGCTTACCTTTCCCCCATCGCCATAGCTGTAGGCATATCCGATGTGCGTGGTATAGAGTCCCTTGTCATTGCCGTTCATTGTATATCTGCGGATATCAGTCATGGTATCACGGTTAATGGAGAGAATGGTCATCCTGCGGTTCTTCTCATCCATCACCACCAGAGCAATGCTGTCTGCCCTGGCTTTATTTCCATACTGGGAGGAAGCTTCCAGCTTGCCTGTGGAGTCCACACCGGCATAGAGAATATTTGTGATACGGTTATTATACTGATATTCCTGACCTTTGTAAACAATATTTCTATAACTGTTACCCACATTGTGGGTGTTCCCTGCAGTGATCTGCATAGATTTCTGCTTTGTCTGTTCCATATGGATAAAAACTGCTGCAAACAAAGCTACAGCCAGGCAGATCACCAGACTGATGATGATCTGTTTCTTATTTACAGGGTTATTTCTTCTTTTCTTTCTCATTCTTCTTAGCGCTCTTTCCATAGCCGTATCCGTAGCCATAGCCGTAACCATAACCGTAGCCATATCCATAGCCATAATGTTTCTCATAAACCGGCGCTTTGTTCAGCACTGCGCCGAGGAGACGGATACCTGCATACTGTATCTGCTGCTTCGCCTTATCAGCCTGTGCCCTGTCTGTCTTTCCGCTCTCCACAACAAGGACAGTTCCGTCGCACTGCTTGGCGATCAACAGCCCGTCGATAACCAGATTCAGCGGCGGAGTGTCTACGATCACATAATCATAAACGCTTCGCACGAATTCCATCAGCTCTGCAAATAGCGGACCTGATACCAGCTCACTTGGGTTTGGTGCCACTGCACCTGTAAAGATCATGTCAAGGTATTTGTCATCTGTGCGGTAGATGATCTTCTCTTTGCTGATATTTCCGCACAGGTATTCGCTTAATCCCTTCTTCTCACCTACAATATCATATCTGTTCTGTATGGTAGAATTACGGATATCGCAGTCTATAAAGAGGATCCTCTTCTCAAGCCCTGCCATGCTCTTTGCCAGGCGGAAAGCTATTGATGATTTACCCTCATTAGCAACGGAACTTGTTACAGCTATTGTTTTAATATTGCTTCCACTTAACTGGATGTTTCCACGCAGAACATTGATGGCCTCATTTACGTGGAAAGATACATCTGATACATGTGGATGTATTACCTCTGTCTGTCTTCCCGTATATCCGGATTCTTTCACAAGATCCTGAAACAGGGATTCAATATTGTTATCTTCTCTGTCCATCTTCTACTCTTTCTTCTCTTCGTAATAAGGAACCACACTGAGCACTGGGATATCCAGATATCTCTTCAGGTCATCCTCTGTCTTTAATGTGGTGTCTGTCATGTAACGTACGCAGATTAGTCCACAGGCTGCGATAAGTCCCAGCAGAAGTCCAATCGCCAGATATTTTGTCAGTGCAGGAGTGATCTCATCCACTGCCTCTGCCTCTGAGTAATCGATAACTGTAGGTTCGCTGCTTCCTACCACCTGGTAAATACGGTCCAGTCCGATATTCATCAGACTGTTTGCAATATCTCTGCACAGTTCCACGTCACCGCAGGTAACTGTGATGGTAATAATATGGGAATTGTCCGGATTCGTTACACTGACCAGTTTACTGAGTTCTCTGTAATCCAGATCCAGATCCAGTTCTTTGATGACTTGTTTGAGAACATTACGGCTCTTGATGATCTTCGCATAGTCCTCTGTAAGCTCTGAACTCAGCTGCAGGTCAGAAACTGTGATCACGGATTCATTGTTTGTGATAAAAATGGATGCGTCCGCCTGATAAGATGGTTTCACTCCCACCAGATAATAGACACCTGCCAGCATTGCTGTGATCAGCATGGTAAGCAGGATAATTTTCCAATGATTGACCAGTACCCAGAAAAGTTCCACAAGGTCTATGGTGTCTTCCTGCTGTATGATCGTCTCAGTGACCACAGGCTGCGCAGGATTTTCCCGGGTATTCTTTGCCTCTTTTATCAAATTCTTGGTTCTCCTTCCTTATATGATCAAACCGGAGTTACAGGCCGGTCCGTACTTTATAGATTGTAATATGATTTCTGACATTCTTCAAGTGTATTTGACAAATTTTCTTCTGTTTTCCCCATTTTTTACAATTGCGGAAGGATTTTCAATAAAAATTTTGTCAGCATATTCCTGTCCCATTTTGCTGGCGACTTTTCTGTATGCTTCTCCTGTGCGGCAGATTCTGTACCGACTGTCGTGGCAGTCAGAGCCTACGAAGTGAAGGAGGTCTCCTTTCATCAGCTTCCTGCAGAATCTTTTTGTATAAAATCCGTTTTTTCCCAGAATGCTGTCTGCATTTACCTGTATATAGGCGCCCATCTGTGCCAGGTCCCTGATCAGTTCCAGGTCACCCCAGATGTTGTCGCAGCGTTCTACATGTGCAATGATGGGGCGGTAGCCTACGATGATAAGGCTGCGGAGGCGGTCTTCTATGTAGCTGTATTCTGCATTTCCTGAGAATTCTACCAGAACATAGCCAGAATCTGCCATTGTACTGACTCTTCCCTCATCCAGCATTCTGCTCATCTGCATGTTTGCATGGAATTCACAGCCCAGGTATATTCTCATTCTTTCTTCCTTAGCAAGCTCCTGATTGAATTCCTGTACGCATTTCTCCACCAGAGCGAACTGGCTGCGGATGGTGTGGATGGGTGTATCAAACATCTGATCTCTGTAATGAGGGGTTGCGATAATGTTTCTAACTCCCTGTTCATATTCCATGCGGAGCAGTCTGCGGGTTTCCTCCAGGTCCTGTGCTCCGTCGTCCACTCCCGGAATCAGGTGGCAGTGGATATCAAATAAACCGTGGTCTGTCATATTTCTCTTTCATCTCCCTTTATTGCAAATAACTGCAAAACATAACTGCAAAAACACCGTCCCTATATAAACTTATACAGGGACGGTGTCTGAACATCATGATTATGATAAATTATTCTTCTGTAGCTTCCTCAGCCGGTGCCTCAAGAGCTTTCATGCTCAGGCTGATCTTCTTGTCTTCGCCGTTGAAGTCAACAACCTTAGCTTCGATCTCCTGTCCGATGGAAAGTACGTCTGAAGGTTTGGCAACGTGCTCTCTGGAAATCTGGGATACGTGAAGGAGTGCGTCTACTCCTGGTGCAAGCTCTACGAATGCGCCGAAGTCTGTCATACGTGCAACTTTACCTTTAACTACGTTTCCTACAGCAAAGTCCTCAGCTGCTGTGAGCCATGGATTTGCTTCCGGGAATTTAAGGGAAAGTGCAATCTTCTCTCCGTTGATCTCTTTGATAAGAACTTTAACTTTATCGCCAACAGTGAATACTTTCTTCGGGTTCTCTACTCTGCCCCAGGACATTTCGGAGATGTGAAGAAGTCCGTCTGCTCCGCCCAGATCGATGAATGCACCGAAATCTGTAACGTTCTTAACAGTTCCTTCAACTGTATCGCCAACATGGATTCTCTCCATTAATTCTTTCTGTTTCTCTGCTTTCTCAGCAAGAAGAAGCTGCTTACGGTTACCGATGATGCGGCGTCTTCTCGGGTTGAATTCTGTGATAACGAATT
>CAJLTE010000111.1 GCA_905209435.1 uncultured Blautia sp.
CGGTGTGATCGATTATGAAGAAGTCAGAAGAATCGCCATTGAGAATAAACCAAAGTTGATCGTAGCAGGTGCAAGTGCTTATGCCAGAATTATTGATTTTAAGAAATTCCGTGAGATCGCAGATGAAGTTGGCGCTTATCTGATGGTAGATATGGCACATATCGCTGGTCTGGTAGCAGGAGGACTGCATCCAAGTCCAATTCCTTATGCTGATGTTGTAACGACAACCACACACAAAACTCTGCGCGGACCAAGAGGCGGTCTGATCTTAAGCAGTGCAGAGAATGCAAAGAAATTCAACTTCAATAAAGCGGTATTCCCGGGAATCCAGGGTGGCCCTCTGATGCATGTGATCGCTGCTAAAGCTGTATGTTTCAAAGAAGCACTTCAGTCAGAATTTAAAGAATATGCAAAGATGATCGTAGAGAATGCACAGGCACTTTGTAAAGGACTCCAGAAACGAGGCATTGATATCGTTTCTGGTGGCACAGACAATCACTTGATGCTGGTAGATCTCAGAAGTCTGGGTGTTACAGGTAAGCAGATGGAGAACCTCCTTGATGAGGTAAATATCACCTGCAATAAGAACGCAATCCCGAATGACCCACAGTCTCCATTTGTTACAAGTGGTGTACGTCTTGGAACAGCAGCAGTTACTTCACGCGGTATGAAACCGGAAGACATGGACAAGATCGCAGAAGCAATTGCAATGACTTTAAAAGAAGAAGGTAGTCAGGAGAAAGCGAAAGCAATCGTCAAAGAACTTACGGACAAATATCCGTTGGTTGGATAAAATTAAAAATAATGGTAATTATTCGGCTACCCGCTAACTGTGAGGGTACTGAACAGTTACGAACAATAAATAAAAGCGAAATACATCTTGTATGGGGGCATTTCGCTTTTATTTTTTGTATTAAATTATACAAAATTTATCCAAATAAAAGAATGGATTTTTTGCAGGAAACGTAGTATAGTAACAATAGCTGATGATTATACTGAAAGAAGATTAATTTTTTATTTCGGAATCAATCAGCAATCAATGCGAATAATGACAGAGAGCAGGTGACATAAATTGGAGAAAGTGATAATCATAGGTGCCGGACCTGCCGGAATTTCAGCTGCGCTTTATGCTGTAAGAGGAAATCTGGATCCGCTGGTGATCAATAATGGTATCGGTGCTCTGGAGAAAGCAGAGAAAATAGAGAATTATTACGGACTGGAGCATCCGTTGTCCGGTCAGGAATTATATGACACAGGAATTGCTCAGGCGAAAGCACTGGGCGTGCGAATGCTGGATGCGCAGGTTCTGGGAGTCAGTGGGTTTGATACCTTTGTGGTAAAGACTACAGAGGGGGATTTCGAGACACAGAGTCTGATCCTTGCAACAGGAAGCAAACGTGCAGCGCCTAAAATTCCAGGTGTTAAAGAATTTGAGGGAAAAGGTGTCAGCTATTGCGCAATCTGCGATGCTTTCTTCTATAGAGGTAAAGATGTGGCTGTTCTTGGAAATGGCGATTTCGCCATGCATGAAGCAAAGGAACTGTCAAATACAGCATCTACAGTGACTATTTATACAAATGGTGAAGAACCGGAGTTTACTCCAGAAGGAAATATCAGCGTCAATACAATGAAGATTCAGTCTGTAGAGGGGGATGATCTGGTATCAGGAATCCGTCTTGCACCTGATGTACAGGCGAAGGAAATGAATATAGATACAGATCAGCAGACAAATGATTTCTGCCCTGCAGACGGTGTATTTATCGCAATGGGAACTGCCGGAAGTACGGAAATTGCCCGCCAGATGGGAGCTGAACTGACAGAGAAAGGTAATATAAAAGTCAACGAGAATATGGAAACAACCATACCGGGACTTTATGCAGCAGGCGATTGTACAGGCGGACTTCTTCAGGTGGCGAAAGCAGTTTACGAAGGAGCACAGGCAGGAATTAGTGCCGGAAAATATGTAAGATCATTAAATAAGGAATAATTCTGCAGAAGCTGCTCGATCGGAGCGTTTTCTGTTAGAAGTATCTAATAATTAAGAACAAGTAAAGGAGATATAAATCATGGCAAAAGAGATTACGGTAGCAAATTTTGAAACAGAAGTATTAAAATCCGAGAAACCAATCCTGATTGATTTCTGGGCAACATGGTGCGGACCATGCATGCGTCAGGGTCCTGTTGTAGAAGAACTGGCAGAGGAAGGCTATGCAGTAGGTAAAGTAGATGTAGACCAGAATATGGCACTTGCTCAGCAGTTCCGTGTAGTAAGTATTCCGACCCTGATCCTGTTCAAAGACGGAGCAGAGGTGAAAAGATTTGTAGGTCTTACTTCCAAGGAAGAACTGAAGAGTGCACTGGAAGGTTAAGGATTTATGAAGATTTTATTAGCGGCATGCAATGCCAAATATATCCATTCCAATCTTGCTGTTTATGACCTGCAGGCATATGCATCAGAGTATGCAGATCATATTGTGCTGAAAGAGTACACGATCAATCAGCTGAAAGATGATATTATGCGGGATATTTATCTGGAACATCCGGATGTAGTATGCGTGTCCTGTTATATCTGGAACCTTTCTTTTGTAAAAGAACTGATGGCAGATCTGACGAAGATTCTTCCGGACGTCGACTTCTGGGCCGGCGGTCCGGAAGTTTCTTATGATGCAGAGAAATTCCTGACAGAGAATCAGGAATTTAAGGGTGTCATGGTCGGAGAAGGTGAGGAAACATTCAAAGAACTTGCCGGATATTATATAGAAAAGAATCCACAGGATCTGAAAGATATGACAGGAATCTGTTACAAAGACGGAGAGAAGATCATACATAATGGATGGCGCCAGATCATGGACTTAAGCAGTATCCCATTCATTTACAAAGATCTGTCCGATTTTAAGAACAGGATCATTTATTATGAAAGCAGCAGAGGATGTCCGTTCTCCTGCAGTTATTGTCTTTCTTCGATTGATAAGAAACTGCGTTTCAGAGATACAGAGATGGTAAAAAAAGAGCTGCAGTTTTTCATAGACAATAAGGTGCCGCAGGTGAAGTTTGTGGACCGTACTTTTAACTGTAAACATGACCATGCAATGACAATCTGGAAGTATATCAATGAACACGATAACGGCGTGACAAACTTCCATTTCGAAATTTCCGCAGACCTCTTAAGAGAAGAGGAACTGCAGGAAATGTCTACCATGCGTCCGGGACTGATCCAGCTTGAAATCGGAGTACAGTCCACAAATCCGGACACGATCAAAGCAATTCACAGAACTATGGACTTCGAGGAACTGAAAGGAATTGTCGACAGGATCCACAGCTTCGGAAATATCCATCAGCATCTGGATCTGATCGCAGGACTTCCTTATGAGGACTATGACAGCTTCCGGCATTCATTTAATGATGTTTATGCACTGAAACCGCAGCAGCTCCAGTTAGGATTTCTCAAAGTATTAAAAGGTTCCCACATGATGGAAATGTGTCAGGAATACGGCATTGTATACAAAACACGGGAGCCTTATGAGGTGCTTTCCACGAAATGGCTGGATTATGACCACGTTCTGAAGCTGAAAACGGTGGAAAATATGGTGGAAGTGTATTATAATAGTGGACAATTCCAGAATACACTTGAATATCTGGAAGGCTTTTTCCCGGATGCCTTCTCAATTTATGAGAGACTTGGCAATTTTTATATGGAAAAAGGTTATGGTGATGTTTCTCATACAAGAATGCGAAGATATGAGATTCTGTTGGAATTTCTGGAGGATGTGTCGGAGATTTCCATGGATCAGGTAAAAGACCAGATGGTGTATGATCTCTATCTGAGAGAGAATCTGAAAAGCCGTCCGGGCTTTGCCAGAGACCAGAAGCCTTTTGAGAGACAGATATGGGACTTCAGAAAACGGGAAAAAGTGGCAAAGAATGCACATGTGGAAGTATTTGCAGATGGAAAAGTGCTGTTGTTTGATTATGCAGACCGCGATCCGCTGACAAATAATGCCCGCGTGACAGATGTGACGAAAGATGTGTTTGAGAACCCGAACAGGGCTTAAAGAGGTGAAGAAAAATGGGAATGTTTAATCCGAAGAACCGTAAAGTGATCACTGCGATCATTGCGATCATCCTGGTACTGGCAATGGTAGTGCCGACCGTTCTGTCTCTGCTTGTATAATTAATATTCAGGAGAAAACAAATGAGACTTGGACAGGCAGCAATGGAGGCTCTGAGGGCAGAAATAACCGGATGTCTGAAACCAGGAGATGAACTGGTAGTGGCATGTCCGGTGGCTCTGAAAGGAACCTCTGTAATAGCAAAAAATAAAAAGGACAAACTGGCAGAGAGATTCTCTGCCGGTTTTATTCAGAATTGTATTTCACTCTGGAGCGATTATGGGGCTGGCAGCATTATCTGGAAAACTGCGCAGGAAGCAGGTGCCAGCGCATTATATGCGATGGGTGAAGGTGGTTTCCTGAGTGCACTCTGGAAGATGGCAGAAGCTTCGGAGGTAGGGCTGGAAGCAGACTTCCGTAAAGTTCCAATCCGCCAGGAAACGATAGAAGTGTGCGAGATTTTTGATCTGAATCCATATAAACTTCAGGCAGATGGTGCAGTACTGATCGGAATCCGCGGAGGCGAGGCCCTTGTGCAGAGACTTCGCAATGAGGGATTCATGGCAGAGATCATTGGACAGACAAACAGCGGCAATGACCGTTTATTGTACAGCGGCGGCAGTGCCCGATATCTGGAGCGTCCGACAGAGGATGAATTATATCGTATAATATAATAGATATGGAAACTCGTTGAATAATGGTGGAAGTTTAATAAGCAAACTACCTTGTTTAGACGGGAAATTGGATTGAAAGAAAGATAAATTTAATACGAGGAATAACAAAAATGGCAAAGTTAAATATTGTACTTCATGAGCCTGAGATTCCTGCAAACACAGGAAATATCGGCCGCACCTGCGTAGCAACAGGAACCAGACTTCATCTGATCGAACCTCTGGGTTTTTCCCTGAGTGAGAAAGCCTTAAAGAGAGCCGGAATGGACTACTGGAAAGATCTGGATGTGACTACGTATCTGGACTTCGAAGATTTCCTGGAGAAGAATCCGGGAGCAAAGATTTACTATGCAACAACAAAAGCACCGCAGACTTACACAGACGTTCATTACGAAGAAGACTGCTACATCATGTTCGGAAAAGAAAGCGCCGGAATCCCGGAGGATATCCTGGTAAAGAATCAGGAAACCTGCGTAAGAATTCCGATGATCGGAGATATCCGTTCTCTGAATCTGAGCAATTCCGTAGCAATCGTTCTGTATGAAGCACTGCGTCAGAATAATTTTGATCATATGAATCTGGAAGGGCACCTGAGAAATTACGACTGGAAATAAATATAGTTAGTGTAAGTGAGCAAGTAGCGAAGCGGATTGCGAATATCCGCTTGACTTCAAAGATAACGGGGGAGATGGTTATTGGTGGAACAATGTAATGGAAATAGACAGGAGAAGTGATATATGCCAAATGCGACCAAAGCAGCACTGGAAGAATCCCTGAAACGGCTTCTTCTGAAAAAACCGCTGGACAAGATCACCATTACGGATCTCACTACAGACTGCGGAATCAGCCGTATGGCTTTTTACTACCATTTTAAGGATATCTACGATCTGGTAGAATGGTCCTGCGTAGAAGATGGAACAAAAGCTCTCCAGGGAAAGAAGACTTCCGAATCCTGGACAGAAGGACTGACTCAGGTATTTGAGGCAGTTCTGGAAAACAAACCATTTATTATGAATGTTTATAGAAATGTAGACAGAGAACGAATCGAGAATTATCTTTTCAGACTTACGTATGATCTGATCGCCGGTGTGGTAGAAGAGAAAAGTAAAGGTCTGGATATCAGTGAAGAAGATAAAAAATTTATTGCAAATTTCTATAAATATGGATTTGTGGGTATTATGTTTGAGTGGATCCAGGCCGGAATGAAAGAGGATATTGAAGAATTGGTGAACAAGATGAGCCTGACTCTTCATAATACAGTTACAACTTCGCTTCATAACTTTCAGCAGGACAATGCGGAAGATAAGCAGGAAAATAACTGAAATTCAGAAATTTTGGATAAAATACTTTACAAAAACCGCAGGATGATAAAAAACTTATCATTCTGCGGTTTTTGTAAATTGTAGAAAGTTATTCTTACTGTTAATATACAGCCATAGCAACAAATAAACAGAAAACAGATGGATGAAAATGTTATTACATGGGAAATATGTAAATAAGAATTCCAGAAAGGTGGATGTGTATTATGAGTAAAAATAAAGGTTTAGGACTTGTATCCGCATTGGCAGTTGGAGCAGGCGTGGCAGCAGTGGCAGCAGGAAAGAAGTATAAAACAGCTGAGACAAAGAAAAAAGAAGATTATGACGCACTTCATAATACAAGTGAATATCGCAATACAGAACGTGGAAAATATGAGAAAAACAGTAAGGGAATTTATTATACAAACGGTAACTATGAAGCATTTGCACGTCCAAGAAAGCCGGAAGGCGTAGATGATAAACATGCTTATATCGTAGGAAGCGGACTGGCTTCTCTTGCAGCAGCCTGTTTCCTTGTACGTGACGGACAGATGCCCGGAAAGAATATCCACATTCTGGAAGCAATGGACATTGCAGGCGGTGCATGCGACGGTATCTTTGATCCGAGCAGAGGATACGTAATGCGTGGCGGTCGTGAGATGGAAAATCATTTCGAATGCTTATGGGATCTTTTCAGAAGTATTCCATCTATTGAAACACCGGGTGTATCTGTACTTGACGAGTACTACTGGCTGAACAAAGAAGATCCGAACTATTCTCTCTGCCGTGCAACCAAGGAGAGAGGCAAGGATGCACATACAGACGGAAAATTCAATCTGAGCCAGAAAGGCTGCATGGAGATCATGAAGCTGTTTATGACAAAAGATGAAGATCTCTATGATAAGACAATTGAAGATGTATTTGATGATGAGGTATTTGATTCTACCTTCTGGTTATACTGGAGAACCATGTTTGCATTTGAAAACTGGCACAGTGCACTGGAGATGAAACTGTACTTCCAGAGATTCATCCATCACATTTCCGGACTTCCGGATTTCAGTGCTCTGAAATTTACAAAATACAACCAGTATGAATCTCTGATCCTTCCAATGCAGAAATATCTGGAGGCAGCAGGTGTTGAATTCCAGTTCAACACAGAAGTTACAAACGTACTCTTTGAATTCGAGGGAAACAAGAAGATCGCCAAAGCAATTGAATGCAAAGTAAACGGTGTAGAAAAAGGGATTGTTCTTACAGAAAATGACCTTGTATTTGTAACAAACGGAAGCTGCACAGAGGGAACTATTTACGGTGATCAGAACCATGCTCCAAACGGAGATGCAGAAGTTCGTACAAGCGGATGCTGGAGCCTCTGGAAAAATATCGCAAAACAGGATCCGTCTTTCGGACATCCGGAGAAGTTCTGCTCTGATATTGCTAAAACAAATTGGGAATCTGCAACAGTTACCACACTGGATGATAAGATTATTCCATATATTACAGATATCTGTAAACGTGATCCCAGAACAGGCAAGGTTGTTACCGGCGGTATCGTAAGCTGCCAGGATTCCAGCTGGCTGATGAGCTGGACGATCAACAGACAGGGACAGTTCAAGGATCAGGACAAAGATAAGGTTTGTGTATGGGTATATGGTCTGTTTACAGATGTACCTGGCGATTATATTAAGAAACCTATGAAAGAGTGTACAGGTAAGGAGATTACAGAAGAGTGGCTGTATCATCTGGGCGTTCCGGTTGAGGAGATTGAGGATCTGGCTGAGAACAGTGCAGTTTGTGTACCGACTATGATGCCTTATATTACAGCATTCTTTATGCCGAGAACTAAGGGGGACAGACCTGATGTTATTCCGGATGGATGTGTGAATTTCGCATTCCTTGGACAGTTTGCGGAGACTCCAAGGGATACTGTATTTACTACGGAGTATTCTGTCAGAACTGCTATGGAGGCTGTTTATGGACTTCTTGGTGTTGACAGAGGTGTACCGGAGGTTTGGGGCAGTGTTTATGATATCAGAGAGTTGCTGGACAGCAGTGTGAAGCTGATGGATGGTAAGTCACCGCTGGAAATTGAACTTCCTGGACCGCTGGATATGTTGAAGAAACCATTGTTGAAAGTTGTTAAGGGTACGGTGGTTGAGAAAGTGCTTAGAGATCATGACGTGATCAAGGATTATATGATGTAAATATAAAAGATATGATTTATATGGAAAGGCTGTAGGGGATTGCTCTGCAGCTTTTTTGAATAAGGGACGCGTATAAAAATATATGTCTTCTGACACGGCTGCGGGGTCAAGTAACTCTAAGCCTTTGAAAATTTGCTAAAACCGTGTCCGAAAAATTCAAACTCGCCTTTGGCTCAGACAGTGAATTTTTCGGACACAACGCAAATTCCCAAAGACTAAGAGTTACTAAGACCCCTGTAGATGTGTCAGAAGACATATATTTTTATACGCTGGTTATTCGAAGTGGGAGGGATGGGTCTGGACACCGCGAAGCGGTGTCGGCGTGGGTTTGTTAGGGAGAGGTGTTGTGGAAGTAGA
>CAJLTE010000112.1 GCA_905209435.1 uncultured Blautia sp.
ATCATCTGCTCTCACTGATCAATGATATCCTGGATATGAGCCGTATTGAGAGCGGAAAGATTCATCTGGAAGAAACAGAAGTCAGTCTGTCAGAGCTTCTTCATGATCTGAAAACCATTATCAGCGGACAGATTCATGCGAAACAGCTGGAGCTTTACATGGATGTCATGGATGTTACCAATGAGGATGTTTATTGTGACAAGACGAGACTGAATCAGGTGCTGCTGAATCTTTTGTCAAATGCGATCAAGTTTACTCCTGCAGGCGGAACCGTTTCTGTCCGGCTGAGAGAGTATCCGGGTACACAGAGAGGCTGTGAACTGTACGAAATCCGGGTAAAGGATAACGGAATCGGCATGAGTCAGAAATTTGTACAGAAGATATTTTCTCCTTTTGAGAGAGAGCGGACTTCTACTGTAAGCAGGACTCAGGGTACAGGACTGGGCATGGCTATTACCAAGAATATTGTGGATATGATGGGCGGAACCATTGAGGTTCAGACAGAACAGGGCAAAGGTACTGAATTTATTATCCGTCTGCCATTACGAATCCAGCCTGAGAACCATCGTATAGAGAAAATCGCAGAGCTGGAAGGTCTGAAAGCATTGGTAGTAGACGATGATTTCAATACCTGTGACAGTGTGACTAAGATGCTTGTGAAGGTTGGAATGCGTTCGGAATGGACACTTTCCGGTAAGGAGGCAGTTCTCCGTGCACGGCAGTCTATGGAAATGGGGGATGTATTCCATGCTTATATCATCGACTGGCGTCTGCCTGATATGAACGGCATTGAAGTTACCCGTCAGATCCGCAGTCTTGGTGATGATACGCCGATCATTATCCTGACTGCTTATGACTGGTCAGATATTGAAGTGGAAGCCAGGGCAGCAGGAGTGACTGCATTCTGCTCCAAGCCTATGTTTATGTCAGATATCAGAGAGACTCTGATGGCTGCTATCGGCCAGAAGCAGGCTGAGGCAGAGGATAATATTCTTCCGGCAGCAGATTCAGATTTCAGAGGCAGGCGCATACTGCTTGTGGAAGATAATGAACTGAACAGTGAAATTGCAGTAGCGCTCCTTAGTGAATATGGTTTTCAGGTTGATACAGCGGAAGATGGAGCAGCGGCTGTGGAGAAAGTTAAGAATTCAAGGCCAGGTGATTATGATCTGGTGCTTATGGATGTGCAGATGCCTGTAATGAATGGATATGAGGCTACGGAGCAGATCCGTTCACTGGATGATCCGGTACTGGCGGGAATTACGATCCTTGCCATGACTGCCAATGCTTTTGACGAAGACAGAAAGAAAGCACTGCAATGTGGTATGAATGGGTTCTTATCCAAGCCGATTGTTATAGAGGAACTGATCAGTACATTACAAAATAATCTGACGGATTAGTACCAAAAAACCTGCTAAGAAAAGTTAAAAACTTTTTAGCAGGTTTTTGTTTTTTGACAAGCCTGTCCTTTTGTTATTCCGATTTTTCCACAATAATACCTGTGGGAGAATGCAGGTTATAAATTTCAGAAAAAGATATTACAGTTTTGCGCAGACAAGCTCATAAACTGCCCTCAGAAGTTCTTCTCCCCTGCGGCATTCTGAAACAAACGAAATGACTGCGTTTTTCTGAGGCAGGATCATAGATATCTGAGAATATTTTCCATCCGCCCGGAAAGAATTATATTCACCCCGCCAGAAAAGATAACCATAATATCCCACATCCGCTGCCTTTGTACTTTCTTCTATCCATTTCTCGGACAGTATCTGTTTTCCATTCCACTTACCTTTATTAAGATAAAACATTCCAAATTTGTGAAGCTCAGAAAGGGTCAGGAATAATCCGCCTGCACCAAAACTGTTTCCAAGTGGATCAGTCTCCCATGTAGGACGTTTTATTCCAAGTTTGGAAAAAAGTCTGGGTGTCAGGTAAGAAACCAAATCGCAGCCTGAACGTCTCTGTACAAGAATACCTGCCAGATAGGGACCTACATTATTATATACAAAATGTGTACCTGGCTTATATTTAAAGGGAATAGCCAGAGACATTTTCACCCAGTTATCTTCTTCATATAATGGTCGTTGTTCTCCCATCAGACTGCCTTTCTCCTGTCCAAGACACATGGTAAGAAGATCACGGACAGTTGCTTCTTTCAGGTTCTCATCTATATGTTCCGGCAAGTCACCTGCAAATGCTTCCGTTAGTTTTTCATTAAGACAGATCAGTCCTTCCTGAACAGCAAATCCAACTGCACAGGATGTGAAGCTCTTTGTTGCAGAATAAATATTCCTTCTGCATTCCGGTTCACTGTACCACTCTGCTACAAGTTCATTATCTTTTGAAACTTTGATTCCAAGGACATTATAATCTTTTGCTGTTTTTATAAAATCTGAAATATCCATAGTATTTATACCCTTCCCATCCTTAAATGTATTCTGTTGCTTTTATATTAACACAAAAATGGCAGAACAGCTATGGGCATAAAGTATATGACAGTATTTTATCTTGCTGTGAGAAGTATAGGTGGTATAATATTTATATATACATAAGAGAATGTCGCCTGCTATGCGACTTCAAAGAGAGAAATGTGTGGTATTCTGAGATAAAACAAGAGGATTAAAAAGTCTGAAAGTAAGTATAGAAGAGGAAGGCATAAATTCATATTCGGATTTACGCCTTCTTTGTATAATATTATTGAAAAATAATAGTTTCTCTGTACAGTGGTATCAGTCCAGAATAGTTTCTAAATATTCAATCAGAACCTTAGCTGCCCGTTCGTGAGATTTGATACCTGGATGCATATGGGCTCCAACGGTTTCTGTCGTAGTATTAGGCAGACTAAGGAAAGCAGTGTTATAATCTCCAGTATCCTTCTGATAATGGTTCATAGCATTGGCAATCAGAAGATTAAGGTCATAGCCGAGCATACCATAAACCCATACAATATGTGATCCGGGATTATGCTTACGGAGCATTTTAAGAAAATTGTATACAGCATTTTCAAAACGTTCTCTGTCTTTTTCTATGAAGCTTCCATCAGGATTTTTGTGTTGCTTGAAAGTTTCACCGGTTTCCAGAATAGTAAAGGGAGGCTGGTTAAAAGCGCTTGCATCGTTCGTTCCGAGATTCACTACAATAGCATCCGGTTTCCAGGAAGCAAAATTATAGTCCTTCTGTGCACCGACAGCTTCATTAACCTTGCCCAGACCCAGGCCACAGATTTTTTCGTAGCAGGATGGGATATTATGACGCACATCATTATCCCATCCACAATAAACTCCCCAGCCGCCCTGAGAAATCAGGCGGTAATCCGCATCAAGAGCTTTCGCAGTATAAGTTGCATAATTCTCGCTGCTGCTCATATACATGGTAAGCCAGTCGGTATCGGAAATGGCACCGTAAGTACCTTCGCCAGAGGTAATGCTGTCCCCGATGAATTCGATTTTATATTTAAATTCCTTCACCGGAAGAAATTCACCATCACATCGAAAGCCTCGGACGAATACATGACAGTCATCGTCCTCACTCATGGCTTGAAGTTCGCGGAAAAATTTCATGGTTTTCGAAACATCGAAGGTCATGTTGCGGAAAAGACAGATGGAATAACTACCAGGAAGAAGCATCTGACGGCTCATAAAAGCCCCGTTTAATTCGGTTGCGATCCATGGTTCATGGAAGTTGCAGTCTACATCAAGATCAATCCAGAGCTCAGACCCTGTAACATTCACTTCAATGCCACTTCCGTTCCAAAAAAGAGGAAGAGGATTCTGCGTCTCATCAGTTCTCCCATAAATATGATAATAAGGAATTTCTTTCAGGGAATAGGTCTTTAACTTTTCGTTCTTTGTCATCATAATCAGTAATCCTTCCTTTCAAAATTAATTTTTTATCGTTTTCAAAATAAACAAACCAATCAATTGCATCCAGAATATCTTTAGAAGTATCTCCTGGAGCTTCTTTTAATGTATGATCACACTCTTTCTGTGATCAAAAGAATATATTTTGCTCCCAAGCCCTTGTAGAATATGTATGTTTTCCTGAATAGCTGCATTGCTGTTTCTTAATGAAGCCTGCGCATCAATAAAGGTAACTTTGGGATGGATATATGTAAAAAAAGATTTCCGCCCTTTATTGTTTCCATGATGAGGAGCCTGAAGATAAGTTGCTTTCAATTCTGGTCCGTATTCTTTCATTAACCTTTTCCCATTTGGGGAAATAATATCTCCGGTAAAAAGCATACTTGTCTTTTTGCCATATATTTTGAATACCAGGGAGGAGCCATTGCAAATGTCTTTTGTGGTATCATTAATATCATTACTGTAGCTGTTGAAAAATTTCATGTTAAGTCCATACAATCTCATGGTCTTTCCTGGCTTAATCCATTTGATTTTAGGATAGTCAGATACTAAACTCATGAATTTAGTGAAAACGGGATATTCATCCCAATAGTATTTGTATGTATTATATCGTTCAGCATTGATCTTTGGAGCCAGAACATATCCGATTTTAATTCCCTGTGGGTTTGATTTTATTTTGTTAAAAGCCCCAACATGATCTGGATGAGGATGAGTAATAATCCATCCGTCAACTTTGCCGCCATTCTTTTTGATTACTTTTCTGACGCGTGCTTCATTTGATGCCCAGCCTCCGTCTATGACAAATAGCCTGCCATTGCCACCCTTGACAGTATAGAACATAGATTGCGCAGAATCATTGTCACTTCCATATTGGGTAACAGTCCAGGAAATATCTTTTGCCTGGCAGTCTATAGGTTTTCCATTGAGTAGAATCATTATTAAAAGAAATAATGATGTAATAAGAGAGAATTTTTTCATAAGCAAACCGTTCCTTTCATTCTTACTTAAAATCTGCTTCTGCAATTCCATAAATACCAGTGAAATAATATTTACCATAAAAAGGCTTTTTCTTATTCTGATTTTACCACAACAACAAATGTGCAGGCAATCGTAAACGCAGCAAATAATTCGCTTCTCGGAGGCGGTGGCGTAGACGGTGCAATTCACAGAGCCGCTGGCCCGGAACTGCTTGCTGAATGCAGAACACTCCACGGATGTGAGACTGGAGAAGCAAAGATTACAAAGGCATATCATCTGCCCTGTAAGTATGTGATCCATACTGTAGGTCCCATATGGAACGGAAGTGGAAACAGGGAAGAAGAGCTTCTTTCAAGCTGCTATTTTAACTCCATGAAACTGGCAAGCGAGAATGGGATCAGGTCTATTGCATTCCCTTCCATATCAACAGGAGTATACAGATTTCCGGTCGAACTGGCAGCAAAGATAGCGGTAAATACTGTAAATAAATTTTTGCAAGATCATCCGGACAAATTTGACCTGGTAGAATGGGTGCTTTTTGATTCTCACACAGAATCAGTTTATGAGGCTGAGGTGGAACGGATAAAGAAACTATGTAAATGAAAAATCATCAAAAAGAGTTTCAGTTGATAAGTCTGGGACTTTTTTTATTGTTTAAACCCGCTCTAAAAAATAGGAAAATGAATACTATTTGCACTCTATTATAAATTGCCCAAAATACCACAACGATTGGAACTCCGAAAAAATATATATACTAGGAGGTGATTCCATGTATTTTCCGGTATCAGCATTATTGATTGAATACATGATCCTGTCAGTGGTAGAAAGCAAGGATTCTTATGGCTATGAGATCAGTCAGACAGTGAAGAAGGCTGCTGACATTAAAGAATCTACGCTCTATCCCATATTGAAGAAGTTACAAAGTGCAGGATATCTGACTACCTATTCGCAGGAGTATCAGGGAAGAAAGAGAAAATACTATTCCCTTACAGAAGAAGGCAAGGCACAGATTGCATATCTGAGCAATGAATGGCAAATCTACAAAGACACTGTAGATGGGATTATTGAAGGGAGGATAAGAGGTTGAGCAGAGAGGAATATTTAAACCAGCTGCATAAATATCTGCGGAAGCTTCCGAGACAGGACTATGAAGATGCAATGGAATATTTTACCGAGTATTTTCAGGAGACAGATGAGGAAGGAGCAGAAGAACTGATGAAAGAACTTGGTACGCCGAAGGAGGCTGCCAGAGAACTGATGGCGAATCTTCTGAATAAGAAAATAGAAGATCATCAGAATTATGAAACAGATGGACAGACCAGAGCAGAACAGAAAGGTTCCGGAAAACATGTGGTATGGATAGCGCTATTGGTATTATTTGCTGCACCGGTAGGAGCTCCGCTTCTGGCAGCATTTGCTGCAGTCGTTCTTGCATTAGTTGTGTGTGTATTTGTAATTTTGTTATGTGTAGTTTTATGTCTGATGCTTATTGGCGGGAAAATCCTTATCCGCGGTATACTGGCAGTTCCGTTTTCTATGAGCGGTTTTGCAATGCTTACAGGAAGTGGGCTGTTGGCTGTTGGCGCTGGCATCCTTGGTGTACTGTTGTGCGTATATCTATGTAAATGGAGCAGCATGCTGATTGCGAAGCTGGTACGCCGGATCACAGGCAGAAAGAGAGAGAGGTTAGAACGATGAAAAGATGGGCAAAGGCATGGCTTGCAGTAGGAGTCGGATGCTGTGTATGTGGTGCAGCTTTGACGGGCATCGGTGTTGCGAGCGGTGGAAGTAAATATGTGAAATCAGCAGATTTAAACAAAATGGATGGAGCTGCAAAAAAAAGCGATAATGAGATGGTTCTTGAGAAAACAAAGCTTGATGACTTTGATTCAGTAGACATCTCCATGACAGATATGAATCTGCAAGTGGTCAGTTCAGGTGATCAGTACTGTTATATTTCTTATCAGGCATTTGATCAGAAAAAGGAGCCAATCAGTTATCAGGTAAAGGATGGTAAATTAAAGCTTCAGGAAAACAACAATACTGGTAAGACTTATTATCATGTTGATATCGGATTTTTGTCAGGTCTTTTAGGTGAAGGAACACTTACTACAGATGAAAATGTGGTAACCCTTTACGTGCCGGAAGGTAAGAAATGGAAGCTTGCAGATATTAAATTGGATATGAGCAACATACTGCTGAATGAATGCGAAATCGAAAGTGGAACTGTTCAGACAGATTCAGGAGATGTATTCTTTAAAAATTCTGGAAGAAAACACAGAAGAAGCGGATGATCTGGCAGATGAGATCCGGGAGCTGATCGAACTGGAGGGATAATAAGATGGCAAAAAAAGATTATGAAGTACTTGGGCTTTCGGAGGATGCAGATGAAAAAGCAGTGAAACGTGCTTATTTCAGATTAGTGCGCCAGTTTTCACCGGAAAAAGATCCGGAACGTTTTCAGGAAATCAGAGAGGCTTATGAAAATATTACTTCCGGTAAAGAAGATGAAAGTAAAGAACTGATGTTAGAGGCACCGGATGATCCCTATGCCAGAAAGATTATTGGATGGCTGCAGGATGCAATGCGTGCTCAGGATGCAAAACGTATGGTGAAAATGGCGGAAGAAGCCATTTCTGCTTATGGAGAAGCAGAAGGGTTCTTATTTTATCTGTACAGAGGCCAGAATTGGTGCGGAAACCTGGGAAAAGCTATAAAAACGATGGAAAAGCTGGCAAAGAGATTTCCGGATAAAGCATACTATAAAAAGGAACTGGCAATTTCCTATTTTGACAGAGGCTATTACAATAAAGCAATGACTGCATTTCGGGATGCTTACAATGCAGGCGTTCGGGATAACGAGTTTCTTTCTGCATACTCCATAAACTGCCAGAGCCGCGGAGAATTCCGTGAAGGAATCGACTGTCTGTGGGAGCTTCTGGATCAGGCAGAGAAAAATCTGAAAGAATATATGTATGACGCACTTAATGCATTTACCGGACTTATTATGATGAGCAGCGCAGCAAAGAGCAGTACAGATTATGAAAAAGCAATTCAGCGCTTTGAAGCATTTATTGAGGAATCCTCTCTTTATCTGGAAGAATATCAGGAAGAACTTATTAATATCGTGGGCGCGATCCTGGTATCCCAGAAACTTCAGGATGCTCCTGACCTGAATAGAATTCTTAAAATTACTGAAAAAATCAGACGTCATCTTTCAAATAAAGAAACATTAAAAATCTGGGATGAATTTGCTTCTTATGTTTACCTGTTTGGTATGGAAATGGATGAGCGTTTATCAGATTTTGCAAAAGAAATGTGCAGAGTGATGGAACCGGATGATGAGGATCCTGAATTCAGACGTTTCATGCAGCTAGATGTGAAACTCCGTCTTCTGGAAAAATGGCCGGATATCAGGAAAGAATTTGACGTCGTCCGTGAAGAATACCCGGACAGCTATAAATTTGTAAAAGATTATATCAAACTTCTGAACAACACAGCAGACATCAACCGTCTGCGCGAAAAGCTGCTGAAGGATTATAACAGATATGCAGTTTACTATGAAGGAATCCCTCCATACTATGAGGAATATCCACAGAGACAGCCAAAAACAGGTGAAATCCAGTGGGACAGCGATGAGAACGGTGTCTACCGGAGAACAAACAAAAAAATCGGCAGAAACGAGCCATGTCCTTGCGGAAGTGGAAAGAAATATAAAAACTGCTGTGGAAGATAATTATATTTTCCTGACAGGATAATTATCAAAAATGAAAAGAGTCTGATGCAT
>CAJLTE010000113.1 GCA_905209435.1 uncultured Blautia sp.
AATACGCAGAAGAACTTGTTAAGAAAATGGAAAAGAGCGGAGCAAAAGCTTACCTGGTTAACACAGGATGGAACGGAACAGGAAAACGTATCTCCATCAAAGATACTCGTGGTATCATCGATGCAATCCTTAACGGAGATATCCTTAACACTCCTACTAAGAAGATCCCATTCTTCGATTTCGAAGTACCTACAGAACTTAACGGTGTAGACACAGGTATCCTTGATCCTCGTGACACATATGCTGATGCAGCTCAGTGGGAAGAAAAAGCTAAAGATCTTGCTGGAAGATTCATCAAGAACTTTGCTAAATACGAAGGAAATGCAGCTGGTAAAGCACTTGTTGCTGCTGGTCCTCAGTTATAATTCCAAGAAATTAAATTGTCCAAATGAGTATGAAAGGGATGCGAGTAATTCGCATCCCTTTTTAGTACCATTCAATATTGATAATATATTCTTTTATCTTTTATATATCTATCTTTTATCTTTTTATTTCCCGCAATAATGTGTTTACATACTATATCTCTTATCGTCTAAAATATATACTCTAAAAAAATTATACTTTCTACTTGTTTTGACTCTATATATGTATGATATGCATATACCCTATTATACTGTTATTTATATCAGGGTCTTGATTTTCTCTGCCACTTTCTCATATGCAGGTACCGGAACGTGATATTCTTCGCCCATTCTTACTACTTCATAAACTAATCCGTCGATTTCGGATTGTTTTCCCGCCATAATGTCTCTCTGCATGGAAGTGGTCGCTTCCGGCGCAAGGTTGGAAAGGATTTTTAAGTTTACGTCTACCATATCTTTCTGAAATGGGACTCCCATGGCTTCTGCAAGTGCTGCGATTTCTCTTATCATGGTTTTGAAGAGTTCTCTGGCTTCGCCTTCTTTCTGGAAGTCTGCAGCTGTTGCGTGATAATAGAGTCCTGCTGCGCCGATCGGAGATACATAGGAGAATTTCTCCAGTGCTTCGCGGCGGATATTCTCGGAAAGGATTCCGTCGATGTGGCTGTCACAGAGGTCTTTCCGGATTTCTTTTAGTTCTGGTCTGAATTCTGCTTTGTCTCTTACGCCAAATACAATGCGAAGGATCTGTCCATGCTGAAGCAGTTTTCCTGGTTCTTTGATATTTGCAGAGACATAGATACATCCGTCTGTTACCAGAAGTTCAGGCATCCGTTTCTGCATCTTTCCACCGGTTCCGTAGATGTTTAAGACTGGAATTACGATGGTAGTTTTCTTCGCGATCCGTTTGATAAATGGTATGGTTTCATCCAGTGAATAGCCTTTTACGCAGACAAAAATTACATCTGGATGGTCTGTGTAATGTTCCATGTCTGTAGCAGGGATGGTGATTGTTTCTTCTGTTTTATCCCACATTTTCTCTAAAGCAAGACCCTGTTCCTGTATTTTTTTCAGGTGTTCGCCTCTTGCGATCAGGGTCACATCCTTGCCTGCTTTTTTCATATAATATCCGGTAACACCGCCGGTTCCTCCTGCTCCGATGATTAAGTATTTCATAGTTTTTTCTGCCCCGCTTTCATAGTTTTGTTTCTTATATTATCATAGCACAATTATAATTTTTCTTCAGTATATTTATGCATTACGTCGACATAATTTTGCATTGACAGTTTATTTTTTGCTCTGTAATATCAATATCAGAAATATATCATGTAGGAAAAGTATTAAGATGGAACGATATCTGGAATTTAGAATAGATGAACAAACTACAGAAATTAAAATTGAAGCACTCCTGAAAAAGAATGCAGGACTTACGAAACGACAGATCAGTCAGGCAAAGTTTCGACCGGATGGAATCACAAAAAACGGAATACGCTGTCGCGTAACTGAGACAGCATATCCCGGTGATGTGATCCGTATTTGTCTGGAGGAAGCGCAGACTGCTTCTGCACATCTTGAACATTATAATCGCAAAATCGGGAATAAAAATCAAACTGACTCTTATTGTGATAAAGCTTCCTTTCCAATTTCCGAAGCTTCTCTTTCTTTGGATATTTTATACGAAGATACAGATATTCTGGCAGTTAATAAGCCAGCTGGAATAGTTACTCATCCGACAGGAATGCATTATGCAGACAGTCTCTCCAATCTTGTTGCCAGTTACTTTCGTGAGAAAAATGAACAGGTTTGTGTCCGCCCGGTCGGACGGCTGGATCAGGAGACTTCCGGGATTGTGGTTTTTGCCAAGAATCAGGTGGCTGCTTCGAGACTTCAATCTGCAAAGTCTCCCTGCAAGATCCGTAAGCAGTATCTTGCTGTTGTATCCGGTGCTCTGCCTGTAGATCCGGCTGATGTCTGGCATACCATAGATCTGCCACTGATGCAAGATCCGGAGAATCGTCTGAAGATGAAAACTGCTGCTGATCTTTCCTCACATTCATCTGCATCATCAGGAAAAATCAAAACAGCAGTTACTCATTATCATACTATTTCTTCCAGTCAGGACTGGTCGCTTATCACACTTAAGCTGGATACCGGGCGTACCCATCAGATCCGTGTCCATATGGCTTCTGCAGGACATCCGCTTCTCGGTGATACTCTATATAATCCAGACAACAGCGTACTTTCCTGCGCCTCTTTTTCCAGAGCTGCCCTCCATGCATGGAAAGTTTCTTTTCAGCATCCTTTCAAAAATGAATTTGTTTCTCTGGAAGCTCCATTGCCTTTCGATTTTCGTGAGCTAGAGCGTGTTTGAAAAAGGCTGTCTGCTTAAGCCTCAAGTTCTTTTATTAAATTTACCATCTCAATGGCACTGAGTGCACAGTCATAGCCTTTATTTCCTGCTTTTGTACCTGCGCGCTCAATTGCCTGCTCGATATTCTCTGTTGTAAGTACTCCGAACAATACCGGAACTCCTGTTTCCAATGACACTGATGCAATACCTTTGGAAACCTCGTTGCATACATAATCATAATGGCTGGTATTTCCACGGATCACTGCACCGACACAGATCACCGCATCATATTTTCCACTTTTTGCCATTTTGAACGCGATCAGCGGGATTTCAAAAGCACCTGGTACCCAGGCTACCTGAATGTCCTCTTCTTTTACATTGTGCCGTGTCAGTCCATCCATTGCACCGCTTACCAGTTTGGAAGTGATAAATTCATTAAAACGGGCTGCTACAATTCCTACTTTCATTCCATCTGATACTAATTTTCCTTCTAATGTTTTCATTTTTGTAATCCTTTCGCTGTAAATTTTTATTTTTAACCTGTACAGGTTTTTATACGCAGTAAATTTTATTTTTCAGGAACATTATCGTTATATTTAGAAATCTCCGCTATATTTAATACTTCAGAATATGTCCCATTCGTAATTGCTTGGTTTTAAGATAGCGCAGATCATATGCGGTGGCATTCATTTGTATCGGAACTCTTTTTTTGATTCTGATTCCAAATTCCTCCAGCTGATAAACTTTATCTGGATTATTTGTCAGAAGACGCAGCTCTTTTACTCCCAGATTTCTCAGAATCTGCGCACCAATATAATACTCTCTTTCATCCCCGGCAAATCCAAGTGCCAGATTTGCTTCCAGTGTATCCATTCCCTGTTCCTGAAGTTCATAGGCACGGAGTTTATTGATCAGTCCGATTCCTCGTCCTTCCTGTCTCATATAAAGAAGTATTCCCCTTCCCTCTTCTTCAATCTGGGACATAGCTGCTGCAAACTGCTGTCCGCAGTCACAACGCTGAGATCCAAAAACATCTCCTGTCAGGCACTCTGAATGCACACGACAGAGAACATCTTTTCCATCTCCAATTTCACCTTTTACCAGTGCCACATGATGTTCACCATTAAGACGATTTACAAATCCGTATGCCATAAATTCTCCGTATCTGGTAGGCATTTGGGTAGCCGTTACGCGGTCCACCAGGATATCATGGCATTTACGGTAATTCTGAATATCTTTAATCGTTATAAATTTCAGATTCCACTTTCTGGCAAGTTCCCGTAACTCAGAGGTCCGCATCATAGTACCGTCTTCTCTCATAATTTCACAACACAAACCACACTGTTTTAATCCAGCAAGTCTGCAGAGATCTACAGTTGCCTCTGTATGTCCGTTTCTTTCCAGCACTCCATTCTTCTTTGCCAGAAGCGGAAACATATGTCCGGGACGTCTGAAATCTTCAGGTTTTGCATTCTCATCTACACATTTCATGGCTGTAACAGAACGTTCTGCTGCAGAGATTCCTGTACTGGTACTGATATGGTCTACTGAAACAGTAAAAGCAGTTTCGTGATTGTCAGAATTTTCCGCCACCATCTGTGGGAACTGCAGTTTTCTCACATATTCCTCAGACATTGGCATACAGATAAGTCCTTTTCCATGAGTTGCCATAAAGTTAATATTTTCTGTTGTAGCAAACTCTGCTGCGCATATAAAATCTCCTTCATTTTCTCTGTCCGGATCATCCGTTACCAGAATAATTTTTCCATTTCGAAGTTCTTCCAGAGCTTCTTCTACTGAATCAAATCCGTTCATTTTTTCTCTCCTTATGCGATATATTTTTCTGTTTTTAATCGGGTAAAAGTATTCACATTGACTGCTCATCTGGTTCGTGTCAAGCGGTTAAAAGCCATACTTACTCAGAAAATCCCGTGTAATATTACTTTTTGATGGCTGTTCTTTCACAGGCGTTATTAGTTTTTCTACGTATTTTCCAATAATATCCGTCTCAAGATTAACAATATCCCCTTCTTTACGTTCTCCAAGAACTGTAATCTTTACTGTATGTGGAATTGCAGAAATAGAAAAATCTGTTTCTGAGACTTTTGCTACTGTAAGGCTGATCCCATCAATTGTTACAGAACCTTTTATTACTATATATTTCATAATTTGCTCTGAGGTCTGAATTGTGTACCAGACAGCATTATCATCTCTGTGAATTTTTGTAATTTTTCCTGTTCCATCCACATGACCTGCAACAATATGTCCTCCAAATCTTCCATTTGCAGGCATTGCTCTTTCCAGATTTACATGCTGTCCCGGAGAAAGCTGGATCAATGCAGAACGATTTAATGTCTCATGCATTACATCTGCCATAAATCCATTTTTCAGACATGCAGTTACAGTCAGGCAGATTCCATTTACAGCTACGCTGTCTCCTGTTTTCAGGTCATCCAGGATTTTCTCTGCCTGTATTGTAAATACTGCTGAATTTGCTCCTTTTTTTATTTTTTTCACAGTTCCCAGTTCTTCAACAATTCCCGTAAACATTTCTTCTCACCTCACTCTCTATGAGAAAATCATCTCCTAATCTGGTTATTTCGCTGTTTTTTAATAATACTGCACTGGCAGGATCAGGAAATCCCGTTCCTTCTACTGGCGTCTTTGCTTTTTCTCCTCCAAAAAGTTTGGGTGCTATATAGGTCTGAACTTTCTGAACAATGCCGCTTTCCAGTGCTGACCAGTTTAAAGTACCTCCTCCTTCCAGCAAAATACTGTCTATTTTTTCAGCTCCAAGCAGTTCCATTAATCTATTTAAATCTATGTGTCCGTTTTTCTCCGGAACATACAGAACTCTGCATCCAAGGTCTTCATAATTCTTTATCTTCTGCTCTTTACTGCTGGTCGCAAGAATTGTAGGAACTGTCGCTGCAGTCTTCACGATCTTAGAATTCAGTGGTGTTCTCAGGTGGGAATCACAGATAATACGCACAGGATTTCTGCTGTTTTCCAGTCTGCAGGTGAGCATCGGATCATCTGCCAGGACAGTTCCCACTCCCACCATAATTCCTGTATATTTCAGTCTCTGTTTCTGTACATGCATTCTGGACGCTTCTCCTGTCACCCATCTGGATGCACCTGTATAAGCGGCAATCTTCCCATCCAGAGTCATCGCATATTTCATGACCACATATGGTTTTTGATTTTGGATGTAATAAAAAAATGCTTCATTCAATTTATCACACTCTTCTTTTAAAACATTCTCTGTCACTTCAATCCCATGATCCTTCAAAATCCGGATTCCTTTTCCTGCAACCAGCGGATTAGGATCTGATGATCCGACGATCACGCGTCTGATTCCCGACTCCAGAATCGCATTGACACATGGAGGCTGTTTTCCGTAATGGCAGCAGGGTTCTAAAGTAACATATATAGATGCACCTTCTGGTTGTTCTGTGCATGCCGCCAGGGCTTCTCTCTCTGCATGAAGTTCACCGTATTTTCTGTGATATCCCTGGCCAATGATCTTTCCATTTTTAACGATCACGGCACCTACCATTGGATTGGGCGCTGTAAAACCCATTCCTTTTTTGGCCAGTTCTAAAGCCATTTTCATATATTGTCTGTCTTTTTCCATATCAGCTATATTTTTCAATACCTCATCTCCTGCTCTTCTGATGATACAGAAAAAGCCCCGGTGTTTTTCAACATCCAGGGCCTGTAAATTCATATTTGATATGAATTATCTTTTTGTGAATCTGACTTTTTACTTCATCGCTGAAACTGCTTTAATGATATTAAAAAAGCTCTGGAATAAATTTATTATTCCAGAGCAGTCAGCTTTCACAGATCAGTTAATTCTTCTGTATCTTTACTACTATCTTCTTTCATCCAGACTGTACTGTCGGCTTCGGAATCTCACCGAATCATGCCTTATGGCTCGTGGGCTTTACCACCGGTAGGGAATTGCACCCTGCCCTGAAGATCTTATTTTGTTTTTATCAGCAATTTTTACACTTTATCCTGCTGATATCTGACATTATACGCTTAACTTTTATCTATGTCAAGACTTTTTTCAGGAAAGTAACTCTCTCACCATCTCCGCATTAAATGTCACACCTGTCAGATGGTCTACTTCGATCTGGTACAAAGCATTGGCTGCGATATGCTCTGCTGCCTGTTCCAGGTCACGGATTCCACTGGTGTTTTTGTGTTTCTCAACGATAGCATCCAGGCCATCTTCAGTTACTACGCACTCTTCTGCTTTCAGGCTCATACGTTTCAGGACTTTTGGAAGAACGTATTTGGAGAAGATAATTTTCTTCTCTTCTGATGTATAATCCGGGATATCGATCACTGCAAAACGGGACATCAGAGGTGCACTGATCTGGGATTTATCATTTGCTGTTGCAATTGGATAAACACCGACTGTCGGCACCATACATTCCATATAGTTATCTGTAAATCCAAGGTTATCAAGCAGGGTCAGAAGTACATCTGCCGGGTTTCCATTGCCCTTGCCTGATGCTGCTTTATCGAGCTCGTTGATAATGAATACAAGGTTGGATTCTCCTGCTGCTGAGAAGGCTTCCATGATGATTCCAGGCTTTGCGTTTGCATAGATTCTGGAGCTTCCCGTAAGCTGTTCCGGGTCATTGATGGAACTCATATCCAGAGTTGTCCACGGAAGTTTCAGGATACGTGCAACTGCATAGGCAATCTGAGATTTACCTGTACCTGCAGGGCCTACAAGAAGAAGTCCGTATGCAGGAAGTGTATGGGTACGGTTGATCTGAATGATCGTCTCAATGATACGCTGCTTTACAGATTCCATTCCGTAAAGTTCTTCGTCCAGGATTCTGCGTGCTTCCTGAGGATCGATTGCTTCGAAGTAATTGCTCTTCCACTGTACATTCATCATGATCGAAAGAGCACGCTGAGCATGGCGTCTCTCCTCTGGAGATACTTCATGAGAACGGGCAACAGCAAGGTTTCTTCTTGCCCAGAGACGGATATTGTCCGGCAGAGTTCTGCCAGCGCAGGTCATGAAATCAGTGATACTCTGAATGCTTGTCAGCTTCATTTCATCTCCTGTTTCTTCCTCGTCTTCTTCCTCAATGATCTCTGCAGGTGCACTGCTTGCAAGAAGTCTCTCGATCATAAACTGAAGGAATCCGTCCTCTGCAGAAAGCTTTGTACCGCCACCGAATGCTGTCTCGCGGATCTTATAAACTGCATATCCATTTTCCTGATTCTGTCCGGAAAGACGTACATTAATGTGGTTCTCTCCAAGCCATTTGAGAAGGCTTACAAATCTGGAATCAATACTTAAGATATCTGCGCTGAAAGTTCCGTCTTCTTCTTTAAATTCAAAGGAAGTACGTTTGATCGGATTAGTAAAGATACCGCAGGAATGATGTTTCCACTGGCGGCTGCTGTTATCCAGGATCATGATCGGTTTCTCAGGAGAAGTCTCCTTTTCATTAGACTGGAAAGTAGTGTAGGTACATTCAGACTGTACACCTGTTTTCTTATCTGAAGCACCGCTGAAATCAAATACTGGCATGGTGATTACTCCTTCTATTTTATCTTTAATCAGTGAATTTTTAATGTATAATCTTTTTTTATTCTAACAGAATCTTTGCTTTTAATCAATTCTATAAACACACTTAATGCATAATTATTCAATAAATCGTTTTTATTCACTTCATATCTGACAAAGCATGTTTGAAAAAAGGCTTTCTGTAAGATATGCGTCACAATTTGCGGTATATTTTTATATCCTCATTTATTCCGCCAAAATCATTGACGGTAACATTCGCAGGCTTTATAATAGGGATAACTGAGAATTT
>CAJLTE010000114.1 GCA_905209435.1 uncultured Blautia sp.
TTCAGTATACGGATATGCAGGTACAGGAGAGTGTGACAATAGAGGAAGCGAATGAGGGGGAAAAGGAGTAAGATAGTTGGCTTTTTTGTGATAAAATAAAGAAAAAACGGGAAGGTATCAAAAATTATGAAAAAGGATTCAAGAATGACAGAGGGAAGTATCTCTGGAAAGATTATCTTTTTTTGCCATTCCACTGTTTCTCGGAAATCTGTTTCAGCAGTTGTATAATACAGCAGATTCCCTGATCGTAGGCAATTTTCTTGGAAGTAATGCGTTGGCTGCTCACAGAAAACCCGAGACATACCGCGCGAATTTATGCGGCTAGCATAAATTAAGTTTGCGAAGCAAACGATACTCCTTGGGCTTTGCACAAGGAGGTTCATATTTCCTGCATCGCGAAGCGTGTTGCTGAGAATGGAGTAAACAGTAACTTTTTGCCCGATGATTTACAAAATATCTTGACAGAGGTATTGATTTTGTTATAGTATTAGATTCAATAAAGGGGAGTAACCTACGTTTGAAAATCTGCGTTTGCAGTGTCGTCAGTACGGTGGAGACATCCGGCGCTGCAAGGAAATGGTGAGACTTTTATTGCATTTTTTGTTATGCAATAAGGGTTTCTTTTTTATATCATTTTATTAAAAATCCTTCATTGCATAAAAAATTACAGTTGGTGAATATTTGCAAAAAAGGAGGCAAAGGTAATGAAGGAAATCTATCAACAAACAGTAGAAGAAGTTCTGGATCACGTGGAAAGCAGGGAATCAGGGCTTACCAGTGAACAGGTTGAAAGATCCAGAGAGAACTGTGGATGGAATGAGCTTGCAGAAGGAAAGAAAAAAAGTATTTTACAGATTTTCTTTGAACAGTATAAGGATTTTCTGGTGCTGATATTAATTGCATCGGCAGTGATATCCGGTATGCTTGGAGATGTGGAAAGCGCAGCGGTTATCGTGATCGTTATTACGATTAATGCGATTTTGGGAACCGTACAGACAGTAAAGGCTGAGCAGTCTTTGCAGAGTTTAAAGAAGCTTTCCGGACCGGAAGCAAAAGTATTGCGTGATGGTGTGGCTGTCCAGCTCCCTGCAAGAGAACTGGTTGTGGGGGATGTGATTCTGCTTGAAGCAGGTGATATGATTCCGGCAGATGGAAGACTGATTGAAAATGCAAGTCTTAAGGTGGATGAAAGTGCTCTTACCGGTGAAAGTCTTGCGGTTGAAAAGAGCATGGACACTATTTTGGCAGAAGCACCACTTGGCGATCGGACAAATATGCTGTTTTCCGGAAGCTTTGTTACATATGGGCGTGGCAAAGCAGTTGTAACAGATGTAGGTATGCAGACAGAGGTTGGAAAGATTGCGGGACTTCTGAAATCGACTTCTGAAAAACAAACGCCACTTCAGGCAAATCTGGATGATTTTGGGAAAAAGCTTTCGATTCTGATACTGATATTTTGCGGAATTCTGTTTGCAATCAATGTATTTCGTGGTGAGAAGATCAGCAGTGCATTTATGTTTGCAGTAGCGCTTGCAGTTGCAGCAATCCCGGAAGCGTTAAGCTCTATTGTGACAATCGTTCTTTCTTTTGGAACACAGAAGATGGCAAAGGAGCACGCAATCATTCGTAAGCTTCAGGCTGTGGAAGGCCTTGGGAGTGTATCTGTTATCTGTTCGGATAAGACAGGAACGCTCACACAGAACAAAATGACAGTAGAAGATTATTATATTGATGGAAAAAGGATTTCAGCAGCTGCAATTGATGCAGCAGATCCGGCACAGAGATGTCTTTTGGATTACAGTATTTTATGTAATGATTCAACAAATGAAAATGGAGTGGAGATCGGAGATCCGACGGAAACGGCATTGATCAATCTGGGCAGCCGGTACGGAATCGAGGCTGCTGGTGTAAGAAAGCTTTATCCAAGGGAAGGAGAGCTTCCCTTTGACAGTGACCGTAAGATGATGTCAACACTTCACAGAATTGATGATGAAAACCGGATGATCGTAAAAGGTGCGGTTGACCGGCTTCTGGAGCTGACAGACAGGATCTGGACAAAGGACGGAGTTCGGGAAATCACAGAAGCAGATAAAGAAAAGATCCGGCGCCAGAATCAGGAATTTTCAATGGAAGGGTTACGGGTACTGGCATTTACCTATCGTGAAATTCCGGAGAAGCATGTATTGACGATAGAAGATGAGAACCATCTGGTATTTCTTGGCCTGATCGCTATGATGGATCCGCCGAGGGAAGAATCAAAGGCTGCAGTTGCAGAATGTATAAAAGCGGGGATCCGGCCGGTCATGATCACGGGAGATCATAAGATCACAGCAGCGGCAATCGCAAAAAGGATCGGGATCCTACATGATCTGTCAGAGGCCTGCGAAGGTGCTGATATTGAAAATATGAGTGATGAGCAGCTGAAGGAATTTGTCCCGAATATTTCTGTGTATGCAAGAGTGTCACCGGAGCACAAGATCCGTATTGTCCGTGCATGGCAGGAGAAGGGGATGATCGTGGCAATGACCGGAGACGGTGTGAATGATGCTCCGGCATTGAAGCAGGCAGACATTGGTGTTGCAATGGGAGTGACCGGAACCGAGGTCGCAAAGGATGCCGCAGCAATGGTGCTTACAGATGATAATTTTGCAACAATTGTAAAAGCAGTGGAAAACGGACGAAATTTATATCAGAATATCAAGTATGCGATCCAGTTTCTTCTGTCCGGAAACTTTGGTGCGATCCTGGCAGTTCTTTGTGCATCCCTTGCAGGACTTCCGGTTCCTTTTGCACCGGTACATCTGCTGTTTATCAATCTTTTGACAGACAGTCTTCCGGCGATCGCGTTAGGCGTGGAGCCGCACAGCAGTGAGGTGATGAATGAGAAACCAAGATCAGCAGACGAGTCAATACTGACAAAGGATTTTCTTGGTAAAATCGGTCTGGAAGGACTGGTAATCGGTATGATGACGATGATAGGATTTTTGACAGGATATCATCAGAATGGTGCACTGCTTGGCAGTACTTATGCCTTCGGAACACTTTGTCTGGCACGTTTGTTCCATGGATTCAACTGCAAATCGGATCATCCGGTTATCTTTACAAAACGTTTCTTTAATAATAAATGGCTTCAGGGAGCATTTGCACTTGGGTCAGTACTTATTACAGCAGTACTGACGGTTCCTGGACTTCATTTTCTGTTTAAAGTGGAGACGTTGAACCTGATGCAGCTTGGATGCGTATATCTGTATGCGTTTGCCAGCCTTCCGATTATTCAGATGCTTAAATGGATACGCATGAAATTAAGAAAAAGAGGGGAAAGATAGTGAGTCTTTCCTCAGGTATGCATCGGAAGCTTTTGGCTTTTTATGGTAAGGGCGAAAATGTAATTTTACTGAAGTTTTGGAAACAGCAGCTATATACAAGGCTGCTGTTTTTGAGTATAATAGTAGAAATAAGCAGTGCAAATTGAGGAAGGATCATTCAAATGATAGTTAACAAGTGTTCGGAAAATTTACTTAAAAAATCAAAAAAATTATATGAGAATTACAGGGACAACTGTACAGTTGTCCAGAGAATGCTGGAAAAATATAAAAAGATATATCCCAATATTTCTGATTATTCTATTATGCATTTTATAGATATTGCAGAATTTTGCGATTTAATAATGGACAGAAAGAAACTGGAAGGCTTGAATGAAGATGAGTGTTACTGTCTTTTGCTGGCAGCCCTGTTTGCGCATACCGGATTTGGTTTAAATCAGGAAATCATGAACAGATATATAAACAGACTGGGAATTCAAAAGCAGACTCAATCGCTTACATTCCTGCAGATCATGAGCAAATATCATGTTTTGTTCAGTGCGTGTCTGATAGAAGAATATGGAGATATATTTGAATTTCCGTCAGAGAAACATAAATATGCCATAACCAGTATGCTGTATTTTATTGGCGGAAACAGCGATGATATAAATCAGCTGGAAGAAATTTTGGTATTAGACAATAAAAATACTGTCAGATTGAAGGATCTGGCAGCAGTTCTTGTGGTTGGAAATCAGCTTGCAGAATTGAAAAATATAAATCCTGATCTGGATTATGAGGATTTTGATAAATATAATTCTGAAGAGATTGTTGGATTTGTTGAAAGAAATGTCGTAAGAAGCATTTCTGTTAAAGATGGTAAACTTGTGATAGAAGCAGGTGGATCGGATTCAGCATATGCACTGATTGAAAGAAAAGTCAATATAATTATCAATAATTTTAATAAGATTCTCAGAAGTCTTACTCATGAGTCGGGTGACAATACCAGTCTTTTTTGCATTGATTCGATAGAGCTCAAGTGTGTTCTGTCTGCTGAAAATTCAGAGAAGATCTATCTTAATAAAGAAATTGAAGAATCATGGACAGAAGAGGATATTGAATTTTTTCATAAACTTTCTTTTGAAGAAAGAGTATTTTATGCGGATTATCTGTCTACAGAGTTTGAGATCACCAAATTTCTTATGGACTTTGCAAAAATAAATAAAGCAGTACTTGCGGGATTAGAGTATAGAGTAAAATCACCGAAGTCCTTATATAATAAGCTTTATCAGAGAGTAGAGAAGTCTTTTTTTGATTCAATAGCGGATGTTATTCGTTATACAGTGATACTGGAACCGAAAGAATATGTTGAACAGATACGATCTGTGACAGATGCTCTGTATGAGAAAAACTGGAAGATATATTCATTGAAAAATTATTGGGTCAATGACAGCTTTCCGTATAATGGCGTAAATGCAAAGTTTAAAAACTCACGCAACTATCGTATTGAAATCCAGTTCCATACTCAGGAAAGCTTTGATGTGAAAATGAGTGAGGAAGATCATAAACTGTATGAACAAAGAAGAGTTTTAGAACCGGGCTGTGATGAATATAACAGAATATTACAGTTACAGCTGAAATTATATTCAGATATGGAATATCCTGAAAATATTGCAGATTTAGAAAAAATTTAACTGAATCAAGTAAGTCCTCTGCTTCAATTGCAAATATCCGTCTGACCCTACAGCATCAAATGTTACAGCAGGAGGTACCGGATAATTCCGGGTCATTTGATGCATGACGATTAAAACCTGACAACAGCAGATTGTTGTTCTCCATATTAGTATATGTTCTGCATAGAAGCCTGTGAATGGTTGTAAGAGAGAAGATTTATGAAAATAGTGAAAAATAAACAATCCAACAGATAAACTCTTGAAGATGATGTGGTATTGTGTGGCATTATGTGAATTTTTGTGAGATTTCAGTAGAAAATAGCTTGTGATTATAATGAAAACAAGGTATACTAGTATAAAAGACAGCAGTCGGGAGAACCATTTTCCCGTCTCGTAAGGAGGATAAAATGGCAAAAAACTATGATGGCATGGCAGTTGGGGCATTTGAACTGGATAACCTGGTAGCTTGCTTTGTCGCTCTCGATGCAGCATCCAAGGCTGCAAACGTAACGATTCAAAGCGTCGAACGAAACCGACTGAAAAGCGGAGCATGTGTAAAAATACGCGGCAGTGTTTCTGATGTGAATGCAGCAATGGAAGTGGCCTTAGAGACAGCCAAACCCCTTGGCAAGATTGTTTCTCACACAGTGATCGCATCACCTTCCGCAGATACTGAAGTGGCACTTAAGATGACCATTAACAAATAGAACATGTCAGGAGGAAATGAGAAGATGTCATATGGAGCATTAGGATTAGTAGAGGTTGTGGGAAGCTGTAATGCAGTAGTTGTCCTTGACCAGATGCTGAAAACATCAGATGTGGAATTCCGTACCTGGCATACCAAGTGCGGAGGTCACGCAACTATATTCTTAAGTGGCGATATAGCAGCAGTAAAGGCAGCAGTAGATGCTGTAAAGGGAAACCCGCCCTGTGAAATTATAGCAGCAGCTGTAATCTCAGCACCGTCTGAAGAAACATCAAGACTGGTGAAAGAAGAGGAAGAAAAACACCATAAATAATAGCTAAGAGGACTTTCTGTAAATCAGTAAATGAAATGCAGAAAGTCTTTTTGGAATATGTATAAAGATTCTGCAGTAAAGAAGTGTCAGGGTATTGAAAATGATGTGAAGGTAGTATTAAATCAAGAAGGCAGGTATTTCGGAAGATGGATTATAAGAGTGTAAAAATATCAGAAGATGCAAAAATTGCAAGGCAGTCAGTGGTTATTGGAGATGTAACTATCGGGCGTGACAGTTGTGTTCTTCATTATGCTGTGATACGTGGCGATGATGCTCCGATCGTGATTGGTGAGGAATCTAATGTTCAGGAAAACTGTACGATTCATGTAAGCCGTAATATGCCGGTACATATTGGGAATAATGTGACAGTTGGACATAATGCAGTGCTTCATGGATGTATGATCGGTGACCGTACATTGATCGGAATGGGAGCGGTTGTTCTTGATGGTGCCAGAATAGGTAAGGATTGTATCATAGGAGCAGGAAGTCTTGTGACAAAGAATACAGTGATACCGGACGGTTCTCTGGTGATGGGAAGTCCTGCAAAGATTAAACGAAACCTTACATGGGAAGAAAAGCTGGGAAATCTTGAAAACAGTAAAGAGTATGTTTCTGTGTCTGCCGAAATGCAGAAGCAGGGTGTATTGTAAAAATCAGACAATAAAAATATCCCAGGAACTTTATGTAAAAACAGTGGAGTTCCGGGGATATTTATGTATATCAGACAGTAATCTTAAACCAGTCTTTTTCTTCAAAATCTACTACTGTGCAGTCATTTGCATAAGTGCATTCCGGAAGAATGATCATGGCATGGAGTACTTCATTGTTTAAAGGAAGAGGACATAAATGCCAGATAGCAGTATTGATCTTCACCATAGTTCCTTTTGGAACTATGAATGCTCTGGTAAGTTCCGGAACAGGTGCGCCTGCAGAAGCCGGTGCTACATGTATGATCATGTCATCATCCAGTGCAACAATTCCTTCCCAGGTAGTTGTGTGATATTCAGCAGCTTTAACGATGCGTTCATCTTTATGTACTGCAATAGGTGAAAAACCAATGGATCCCATACAGGTACCGGAAATACGGTCTGGATAAAATTTATGTATTTCACCATGTAATGGATAGCCTTCTGGCTCTGTCATGCTGAAAAATGTACCAAATGGTGCAAAATCTGCAGCATTGATTTTTGTTGCTTTTAGTTCTCTCATGGTATAATACCCCCTTATATAGTATTTTATGAAAAGTTTTGATTATTTTTTGTGTGTGACTGGTGGAAGATCACAGTGATAAGCGATACCCAGTGGGGTTACCAGCAGAGGATGTACCGGACGATAAACAGGTAGCCCAAGCTTTTTTTCAAATACGCCTGTGAAATCTTCAAAACTTGCGGAACCGCCTACAACATATACAGCGGGTACCTGGTAGCCTGTGAGAAATTTCTGAGTGATCGTGGCCATTTTTTCTACCGTTGCTTTGATTACAGGGAAAATTTCAGCTTCTTTTGAACGATCTGTTTTTAAAATTTCAGCTTCTTCGTATGGGATGTTATAGTGCCCTGCTACAGTCATGGTCATGTGACTGCCGCCGGTAGCTTCATCGTCTGTGTAGATTACTTTGCCGTTTTTGAGAATACTGATTCCTGTAGTGCCTCCACCTACATCCACTACAGCGCCGTCTGAAATCTTAAGTACAGCAGCTGCAGCGGTGGGTTCGTCTACGATATTGGAAACCTCAAAACCTGCACCCTCCAGCACATATTGAATACTTTTTGAACTTCCTTCGGAAACTCCGGGTGGGATTGCAGCTGCAGCGTAAGGAAGTTCAGTTTTCAGTTTTTCTTCAAGTTCAGCCTTCAGCCGTGTAACAAGCTGAACAGATTCATAATAATTGACGATCACGCCGTCTCTGATAGCCTGGGAGGGAGCGGATATGCCAGCAATCGGACGGTTGGTAGTGTCTACAACTGCCAGAACTGTATTAGCTGTACCCAAATCCACACCTACCTTCAGGCGGCCTTTGAATTTTTTGCATTCACCGGTTTGAACAAGATCGGCGAAATTTGATAAAGTTCTGTTTTTCAATTCCATATCTGTATACTCCTGATATTTTATTTTATAGATGAGATCGTTTGACATTGTTACTGCTCATTCCGTTCTCAGCAACATGTTTTTCGATTTTTGCTGTTTCAGAAAAAACAACAAAAAATTGCAAACAGATATTATATATTATAGAATAATCAGTATGGAAAAGCAACAAAATATGCCGTCAGGTTATGAAAAGAATAGAAAAATTATTGGTAAATATCAAAGTTTTCATTAAATATTTTTTCATTGTGTGATAAAATATTTAATGAACTTAAATACTTCTTGAATTCTTAAATAAAGAAAGGATGCTATACAGGAATCCGCATAGTGGCAGTGTTTTTCTGGATTACAATCTGGCAGTTTGCAAGTATGTATCTGGGACAGGAGATTCTTCTAGCATCTCCTGTTTCTGTTGTCCGAAAGCTTTTTGAACTGAGTTTTACCGGGAATT
>CAJLTE010000115.1 GCA_905209435.1 uncultured Blautia sp.
GTGCAAAACATCAGAGAGCACTGACAGTTGCTATCAAGAGAGCACGTCATATGTCAATGATGCCATACATCCAGGACTAATTCCAAGATGATAAATGCTGCTTCGCGAAATGCGAAGCAGCATTTTTTATGTCATAGGAAATTACTCCGTAATGTTCCTATGACATAAAAAGCCCTCCGGGCAGGATCGCATTGCGTCGAGAGAAATCATGTCGCTGGAGAATCCTGCAAGCAGGATTCCTTCTTGCGTAATCACAATACAAAACAGTTCCATAGCCAGCGAATTTACTGGCACAGCCAGTAAACAGCGAAAAAAATAATTAGTTGGGGCACATCTGCAGGAGGTGTAGTAACACTTAGCTTCCGGAAATTTGCGTTATGCCAGAAAAATTCACTGTCTGAGCCGCAGGCGAGTTTGAATTTTTCTGGCATGATTTTAGCAAATTGCCGGAAGCTTTAGTGTTACTAACCTCCGAAGCCGTGCCCCCAACTAATTATTTTTTTCGCGTCCCTCTACTTACTATGGTAAATCCCCACCAAATCTGCTATAATACATCCCAAAGGGCGTTTTTCCAACACCCACCCACATACAGTCACAGCACTGTACAGCACGAAAACAATAGAATGAAGAACGGAAAGAAAGACATGAGTGATAAACTGAAACTAAAAGGGCACATGAAAGCATTTATGAGGTGGCCTTTGATTCTCTCAGCTTTACTGATCGTACTTAACATTCTGGTATACTTTACCAGCGTAAAGGCAGGTCTTCTCGTATCAGCGGGAATCCTCATTTATGTAGGAATTGCAGTGGTCGTACTTCGATGCCACAGACCATTCATTGTAAATGACCTGATAGCCTTTGCCAATCAGTACGATTCACTTGAGAAGAGAATCCTTGAGGAACTGGCTTTGCCCTATGCCATTATGGACATGAATGGCAGAATGATCTGGTCAAACAGAGTATTTGCGGAGCTCACAGGAAGAGACCAGTTTTATAAGAAAAACATTAACACTATTTTTTCTGATGTGACGGCCGATAAACTTCCTGTTGCAGGAAAGAAAGAGATCAGCGAGATCAGTACCCAGTTCGGAGAGAAAATATACCGGATTTCCATGCAGCGGGTAGAACTTGGTGAGATTGTAGCAGGCAGTGAGATCCTGGAGAATACAGACAAGAGTATCAGCCTGATCGCCATGTACATGTATGACGATACAGAACTGAAAGAGTATATTAAGAAAAATGAAGACAATAAGCTAGTTGTAGCGCTTGCTTATCTGGACAACTATGAAGAGGCACTGGAGAGTGTAGAAGATGTAAGACGTTCGCTTCTGATCGCGTTGATAGACCGAAAGATCACGAAATATTTCTCTAACTTTGATGGGCTTGTGAAAAAGCTTGAGAAAGATAAATACTTCCTGATCATGCGTCAGAGTTCACTGGAAGCTCTGAAGGAACAGAGATTCCATATTCTGGACGAGGTCAAGACAGTTAATATCGGAAATGAAATGGCAATCACTTTAAGCATCGGTGTCGGACTCAATGCCGCTACTTATATCCAGAATTATGAATATTCCCGAATTGCCATTGAAATGGCTCTTGGACGCGGCGGTGATCAGGTTGTTATCAAGAATGGCAATAATATTACCTATTACGGCGGCAAGACTCAGCAGATGGAGAAGACTACCCGTGTAAAAGCCCGTGTAAAAGCGCAGGCGCTGAAGGAGTTTATGAGTACCAAGGACCGTGTTGTGGTTATGGGTCATAAGATTACGGACGTAGATGCGCTGGGGGCAGGAATAGGTATTTACCGTGCAGGTAAGACTCTTGGAAAACCGGTTCATATCGTGGTAAATGATCCGACCAAATCTATCAGGCCTCTGATCGCAGGATATACGAATAATCCGGATTATGAGCCATCTATGTTTGTTGACAGTGAACAGGCAAAAGACCTGGTAGATAATAATACAGTAGTTGTTGTGGTTGATACCAACAGACCAAGCTATACCGAGTGTGAGGAACTGTTGTACATGACTAAGACGGTCGTTGTACTGGATCACCACAGACGTGGCAGCGAAGTGATCGAGAATGCAGTGCTTTCCTATGTAGAGCCGTATGCATCTTCAGCCTGCGAGATGGTTGCTGAGATTCTGCAGTATTTTTCAGATGATCTTCGTATCCGTAATATCGAAGCAGACTGTCTCTATGCAGGAATTATGATCGACACCAACAACTTTACAACACGTGCAGGTGTGCGTACTTTTGAAGCCGCTGCATTCTTAAGAAGAAGCGGAGCAGATGTGACAAGAGTGCGTAAGCTGTTAAGAGATGACCTGAAATCTTATCAGGCACGCGCGGAAGCAGTAAGAACAGCACATATTTACAGAGAAAGTTTTGCTATTTCCAGATGCCCAAGCGAAAACCTGGACAGCCCTACCGTTGTAGGCGCGCAGGCTGCCAATGAACTTCTGAATATCGCAGGAGTTAAGGCATCCTTTGTACTCACTCAGTACAATAATGAAGTTTATATCAGTGCCCGTGCCATTGACGAGATCAATGTACAGGTAATGATGGAAAAAATGGGCGGAGGCGGTCATATGAATATTGCCGGCGCTCAGGTGAAAGCTTCTCCGGATGAAGTAGAGAGAATGCTCAAAGACATCATAGATCAGGAATATCAGGAGGAAAACAAGAAATGAAAGTAATTTTACTTGAGGATGTAAAATCCCTTGGAAAAAAAGGACAGATTGTAAATGTAAGTGACGGATATGCGAGAAATATGATCCTTCCTAAGAAACTGGGGCTGGAGGCAACTCCTAAGAATTTAAATGATCTGAAACTTCAGAAAGCAAACGAAGAGAAGGTCGCAAAAGAAGTATATGAAGCAGCACAGGCATTTGCAAAGGATCTCGAGACAAAAGAAATCATCCTTACACTGAAAACAGGAGAAGGCGGAAGAACCTTTGGTTCCGTTTCTTCCAAAGAAATCTCTGAAGCAGCAAAGAAACAGTTGAATCTTGACATTGATAAAAAGAAACTGCAGCTTCCTGAGCCAATCCGTACACTTGGTGTTACCCAGGTGCCTGTCAGATTACATCCTAAGGTAACAGGAACTCTTAAAGTATGGGTAAAAGAAGCATAAGTCTTCCGGAGGGATAAAGAATGGAAGAAGCGCTGATTAAAAGAATACTCCCCCACAGTATAGAGGCAGAGCAGTCTGTAATCGGCTCAATGATCCTGGACAGAGATGCAATCCTTGTGGCATCTGAGATACTTACCAGTGATGATTTTTATCAGAAACAATATGGCATCATCTTTGATGCAATGGTGGAATTGTGTAATGAAGGGAAACCGGTAGATCTGGTGACCCTTCAGAATCGTTTAAAGGAGAAAGAACTCCCGCCGGACATCAGCAGCATGGAATATGTAAGAGATCTGATCTCAGCAGTTCCTACTTCAGCCAATGTAAAATACTATGCAAACATTGTCAGTGAGAAAGCGGTTCTGAGAAGGCTGATCAAGGCAAACGAAGAGATTGCCAACACCTGTTATCTGGAGAAAGAGAATACAGAGGTCATTCTGGAGGAAGCAGAAAAGAAATTGTTCAACATTCTCCAGAGACGAAATAATGAAGAGTATGTGCCAATTCAGCAGGTTGTTCTCAATGCTATCAATAACATTGAGAAGGCATCCAAGCTGAAAGGCTCTGTAACCGGTATTCCAACAGGCTTTGTGGATCTGGATTATAAGACTTCAGGAATGCATCCGTCTGATCTGGTTTTGATCGCAGCCCGTCCTTCTATGGGAAAGACGGCGTTTGTTCTGAACATTGCGCAGTATATGGCATTTCGTAAAGATGTTACAGTTGCCATATTCAGTCTGGAAATGTCAAAAGAACAGCTGGTTAACCGTCTTCTGGCTATGGAATCTCATGTAGATTCCCAGAATATGAGAACCGGTAATCTGAAGGACGAGGACTGGACCAAACTGGTAGAGGGTGCAGATATCATTGGTAAATCTAATCTGATCATTGACGATACACCGGGTATTTCTATTGCAGAAATGCGTTCGAAATGCAGAAAGTATAAGCTGGAGCATAATCTTGGAATTATTATGATCGACTACCTGCAGCTGATGAGCGGAAGCGGTAAGAGCGATTCCCGTCAGCAGGAGATCTCAGATATTTCCCGTTCTCTGAAAGCACTTGCCAGGGAACTGGGAGTGCCGGTCATCGCGTTGTCGCAGCTTAGCCGAGCAGTAGAGCAGCGTCCGGATCACAGACCGATGCTTTCTGACCTTCGAGAGTCCGGAGCTATTGAGCAGGATGCCGATGTGGTAATGTTTATTTACCGAGATGATTATTATCACAAGGATACAGAGAAGAAGGATATTGCAGAGATTATCATTGCAAAACAGAGAAACGGCCCGATCGGTACCGTAGAGCTGGTATGGCTGCCGAGATATACACAGTTTGTGAATATGAAGAAATAAACCGGCTGTCTGACAGTTTATACTGAAAATACAGAATGCTTAACTATAAAATAAAAAATCTACAGGACGACTGTATAAGGCGAATGCCGGAAGCAGCCGTCCTGTTTTGGTATCATAGGGCGGTTTAGTGGAGAGTTTGTCAATGGAATTTTCTTGCAATCCACAGTCAGTATTTCTATAATAAAGTGTGAGAGACCTTGCTGTATGACAGACCGGAAAAGATTATAGAATACTTTCGGACTGTAGTAAAAACAGTGGTCTAACAGACAGGAGGGGTAGCATGGAGCAGCGGTATACTGTGACACAGGCAGCAGATATCCTTGGTGTAAGGGCATCGGTTCTCCGGTACTGGGAGGAAGAGCTGGAACTGAGAATCTGCAGAAATGAGCAGGGACATCGTTACTACACCGGAAATGATATTACGCTTCTGGCTAATATAAAGGAACTTAAGAAAAGAGGACTTGCTTTACGCGCGATCAAAGAGTTGATCCCCAGGATCTCACGGACAGCACCTGGAAGTACAGAAAGTAAAGTGAAACTTCTTGAGGACGAACAGCCTGAAAGAGAGAAACTTCTGGAATTTCAGAAAATTTTGGAACGTCTTATTACCCAGGAATTACATATGAAAAAAGAAGGAGAAGATCAGTGCCGAGATCTGGATGAGGCGATCAGGCGGAGACAGTTGGCCAGAAAGGAGGCAGCTGCTACATTGGAGAGAAATAGAGGGAGAGGGCGCAGACGGTGAGGCTGGAATAAGTGCCGGCCGTGAAGAAGAACGACTGTCATTGGCAAAGATGATGCTTGAGGAAAATGAGCCAATGGATAAGATTGTCAAGTATACGGGATATGAAATTGACAGAATCAGAAAAATTGCAGAACAGGTAAACAGATGATTTTTACAGTGATAAAGAACTCCAGTTTATATGTACTAATTTGTGGGCAATAAGTTGACAAATTTAAAGGTGGAGGGTATCATTAACTGTGTAAATTGAATTGCGTTTAGCGCCAATGTACAGCTCATTATTATGGTAATGATTGAAGAATTATTGGGTGAGAATCCCAAACAGGGCGAATACCCTGCAGTATTTTAGTCTGCATTTCACTGTACTCTTATAGTCGGTATACCAAGGGGTTGCCAGATTCATGAGAGACAAGTGAACTCTGTACATGAAAGATATTCCCTGTCGGTATCCGGCAGGGATTTTTTTGTACCTTGAAAACTGAATACTGGAAGAATAAGGATTTGTGACTGTAAATGTGAGAAGGTGTATGTGGGAAAATCAATGCCGGGAATAGATAGGCAACATATGAAAAGAAAAAGGTGAAAGAATGATTGAAAAGAAAAAAGCATTAAAGAATAGTGTGCGGATCGCAATACTGTTCCTGTTTATGATGATAAGCGTTTTTTCATTTAATGTATATGCAGATGAAAGCGCATCCCTGTCACAGGATGATAAAGGGAATTATTTAATCAAAACAGAAGAAGATTTTCATAGTTTTATTAATATGGTAGAAACTAGTGATGATCAGTTAAAGGGGAAAAAAATAATCTTAAATAATGATATTATAGTTGAAACCCCAAATAATTGTTCTGATATAACTAACTCCTTTTCTGGAACTTTTGATGGAAAAGGACATACTATTGAATATAAAACTGATACACTTCAAAATTACACTACCTCAAATAGTGTATTTCCATTTTTTTTAAATGGTGGAGTTTTAAAAAATACAAAAATTAACGTAAATCAATGTAACATTGAAGCATATTTTTCAGGAAAGGCGTTTCCAGCTGTTTCTCTTTTAGTAAATTCAGTTCTAAATGAATCACAAATTGAAGGTATACAATTTACAGCAAATACAATCATTTCCATCGGTGGTGATGATTTTTGTGGTTTAGAAATAGGTTCATTTAACTGTAGCGGAAATAGTAACATAAACAACTGTAATATATCCATAAATTATGAATTATCAGATAGTACAAATGTAGAAGAATTAATAGATAAAATCCAAACATCTACAAAATTACGCTCTGACTTAGAACTTTTTCAGTTTGGAAGAGGGACTCAATCATATAATTCTACTTTTACTTCATGTTACAGTAATGGAATTTATGGAGCTAAATTAATTAAGCTTGTAGAAGAATGGAATAAAGCGGATATTCCAGATAAACGTGCCGGAATTATTGCTCAATTTATGGGAGCAAATGGAAAAAAATCTGAGCTATTTAAAACTACAAATTGTTATTATAATGAAACCCAAGCACCACAGTTAATTGCTGTTTGTAACTTAAAAAAGAGTTTTTATCAGTTATTTGATAAAGAAACTTATGGCAGAACTACAGAGCAGATGAAGCAGCAGTCCACATATGAAGGATTTGATTTTGATAAAAAATGGTCTATTTCTTCAGATGTGAACGAAGGTTATCCTTATTATAATCCAAGAACTGAAGAAGTTGTGCTGAAAGCCAGACCTCTTGTAGCAGACAAGGAATGGAACACTACTAGTACCAAGGACAAGAATAAATATGGAAGAACAGATACTTATTATTATCCGTACTGTGGTGATGACAATGGAACTGTCACAGGAGTAGAATTTACGGATTTAACTGCAGAACAGCAGGCATATGTAGAGAAATATGGAATTTCTTTAAACTGTGATCTGGAGAAAGATATAGAATCAGCAAAAATAGATATGAACTTTCTGGGTGTGAGACCGGTGCAGGTAACCTGGAAGAACCAGCCGACCCTTACCATCGCAAATTCAGATCAGGCAGAAGATGACGGCTATGAATTTTCTGTTGAAATGGTAGATGGAACTGCCAATGTCACAGAAATGAAAGGCACAGAAAACGGAATTCCAGAAGACCAGTGGGATGCTTATTATGCCAAAGCAAAAGAAGCAATCCAGGTTATCATGACCTATTGTGAAAAGAATGATAATTTCGGACCAAAGGATTCTCCTTCCTATGAGAACACCAATGTCTGGGCGATCTTTACGGCAGCCAGATGCGGATATGTTCCATACGGGGACAGCACTTATTTTGCAAGATGGTTTGCAAATACAGAAAAGTACCTTCAGTCTCTGAAAGACAGCGGAACAGATTTTACAGAAACATACAGAGTAACAGATATTGCCAAACTTGCTCTGGCTGTTGAAGCTATTGGATATGACATAAGAGATATTTCTTCCGTAGATTTATTAACCGCACTTGGAACTGTAAAAGATATGGATGAAGGCCTGATGTATAAATATGAATACATGATCCATGCCATCAAGGCGGCCGGATATTCCTCCACTTCTGAGACTTTTACAGATGAAGACATAAAAAATTGGGCAATAAAATGCGCTGATGGTTTAAAGAATGCAGAGGATAGTGCGTTTGTCAATGCAGATAACTCCATGGGCTGGCAACCGTTGATCTATTGGTATGATGATCCGGATGTAAAAGCGGCCATTGATTCTGCTGAAAAAAGATATCCGATAATTGGTCAGAGAGCAACTGGCGCCTTTTGTACCTATGGATACGAAACAGGCTGCCCTACTTACGGAAATAATGCATGGAATAATGCACAGGCATTGTTCTTTGCAAGTGAGTTTGATGTAAACATTCTGGATTATGCAGCCGGATATACCAAGAATGGAAATAACATTCTGGACGCAGTTTTTGACCAGATCAATTTCGAAGATACAAGCTATACAGAAAGTACATTACCGGGATTCTTTAGCTATGACCCGCCGCAGATCGCACGTGGCTTATGTTCTTTTGTACGTTCTTATGAAAGAAATATTAAGAACAAAGATGTACCGGCATTCTGGGTATTTTCAGATGTACCAGTTCCGACTAGAAAGGTAAACGACCTGATCCTCGCCCTGGATGACAACAGCACCAAGGCACAGATCAAAGCAGCAAGGA
>CAJLTE010000116.1 GCA_905209435.1 uncultured Blautia sp.
TAATAAATAGCTCGTATGGTTACCATTATATCAATAATCGTGATTTTGTCAATAATATTTTTGCCACAAAAACAAATGTCTTTGTGGCAAAGTTTCGTCATATCAGATATTTATCACGAAATTCCTCAATCATCTTAGGTTTTAAGTAAAATACATCCTGGAAAAATTTTTCCATGGAACCATATTTCTGTTTTACAGTTTCAAATACTGTCTGCAGATATTCTTTTTTTACCTCATAAAAAATCTGTATCTTTTTCAGCATTTTCTCATCTGCTTCCGGCCAGGTCTGCACAAGTCTCTGCATATACACAGACTCTTTTGCAAGGTAACGGTTGGTGCGCAGATAATCTTCATAAATAATCTCATCTTCTACTCCCAGAAGACTCAGCAGAAATGCTGTGCCAACCCCTGTGCAGTCTTTTCCTGTTCCGCAGTGCCAGAGAACTGCTCCGTTTTCCTGCTGGAAAAGAATATCTATAAATCTGGCATATTGCTTCAATACAAGCTGATCTTCACAAAGTTCCCTGTACTGTTCTTTCATAAATCTTTCTGTATCATCAGGTATTTTGTTCAGCAGCATTATAAGTTCATCCTTATTGCTGATTCCCGGCATATTCTCATCCACAATTGGTACATGATAATACTCCACGTCTGCTATAATCGTATCCGGTCTGCGTTTTCTCTCTTCACCGGAGCGCAGATCAATAACTGTTTTAAGATTATATTCTTCAGTAAGCCTGTTCTTATCCCCTGCTGATAAATGATACAGTTCTCCGCTTCTGAGAAGTCTTCTTGGAAGGATATGTCTCCCGTCCTTTGTAGCAATTGCACCCAGGTCTCTCGTATTCATAAGACTCTGAAGCACAATCCTTCCCCCTTTTGGAAAACCGGCTGCCATATCCGGATTCAAAATCCTAAGTATTCTAATGCACTCATGGATCTCTTTTTCTGTCATATCAAATCTATATCTCTTTTTACGTTTGGTAACGATCACAAGATAATTAACGCTCAACTGACGGTCGTCTCCGTTATCCGCTCCTTCCTTCCGCATGTATGCCCATACGATATCTTTACATGGAAGACTGTTTATCATCATATGTCTGGTAAACACCAGAAATCCATCTTCTATTCTTATCTTTCCGTACTTCATGATTCACCACTCCACTATCTACGGTTTTATTAAGGTTTGTTTCATTCACAAAGCTTCCACCCGGGGTGCTGTTAGTGAACAGTAACCTTTTTTGTTTTCCAGAATAACATAGAAATCTCAATTTGACAATTCCTGTCAATTGTTTATAATCATGGTATTATTGTTAGTGGTTACTGTTGTTACTGCTATATGGTCAGCAAAGAATCGATACCTCCTATAACAGATAAATATTGATTTTACAACTTTTGGAAAGGATTTATCACAATGGAAAATCTTGTTTTCTGTCTCAACGCAACAATTCCGATTTTTCTTACATTAATGCTCGGACTTCTTTTCCGGCGTATCGGGCTTTTTGATGATGCTTTTGTCAGTCGTCTAAATAAGTTTGTATTTAATGCGGCTCTGCCAGCCCTTTTATTTCTGGATATTGCCAAATCCGATTTCTACAGTGTATGGAATACGAAATTTGTATTATTCTGTTTTTTTGTCACACTGATCAGCATCGGAATTTCTACAGGACTCTCATATCTGCTGAAACCGCGTAATATTCAAGGTGAATTTATCCAGGCTTCCTACCGCAGCAGTGCTGCAATCCTTGGAATTGCTATTATCCAGAATCTTTATGGAAATGCAGGGATGGCACCACTTATGATCATCGGAAGTGTACCTCTTTACAATGTAATGGCTGTCACAACTTTATCACTGTTCGCACCTGGTGGTGGAAAACTTGACACTGCAAAACTTGTAAGAACTCTGAAAGGAATTGCCACAAATCCCATTATTCTGGGAATTTTGGCAGGTATGGTGTGGTCTTTACTGCATCTGCCAATGCCAACAATTCTGGATACTGCAGTAAATAATCTGGGAAAAACCGCTACTCCTCTTGGACTAATGGCCATGGGCGGTGCACTGAAATTCGGAAAAGCATTTGCAAGGCCGAAACCGCTGATCGCATGTACGTTTTTGAAACTTATCGGATACGAAGCTGTATTTCTTCCATTAGCTGTGCTTCTGGGATTTTCCCATGATATGTTGGTGGCAATCATTATCATGCTTGGTTCTGCCACCACTGTAAGCTGTTATATTATGGCCAAAAACATGAATTATGATGGTGATTTTACTTCCGGTGTTGTTATGACTACCACACTGCTCAGTTCATTCACCATGACAATCTGGCTTTACATATGCAGAAGCCTGGGACTGATCTAATTCTAACATTTGCTCTCTTTTCCGGTTTCTCCGGCAGAGAGAGCCTCTGTTCTTTCAGTGTCCCAGGCTTCTTTTTGCCATTATATAAGTTTTAAATATTCCAGTCCGTTCCTGATCCCGTCATGGAACATATCTTCAGTGATATAATCTGCCAGAGCTTTTACCTTCTCTGATCCATTTCCCATTGCAACTTTAGTTGCTGCATATTCAAACATTGCCAGATCATTGTTGCTGTCCCCGAATACAATCGTATCTTTCCAGGGAATATCAAAAAGCTGACAGGTTTTCTGGATTCCAACTGCTTTATTAAATCCTTTTGGAACCAGTTCAATAGTTGTACCCGAAAGTTTGGACTTACTTTCATGACGAATCACATCATAATAAGCGCTGAGTTCTCTGCACGCTGAATCCGCATCACAGCCTTTAACCATCTTTGCACTGACTTTGTTGATGATCATACAGTCTTCATTTCCCTTTATAGGTCTCCATTTCGGACCCAGTGCTTCTGTGATCAGATCTGCATACCAGTTAATCTCCGTATTATATTCTTCTTTATCATAATACATATAGTCTGTGCCTTCCATAATAGGAATGAGACCATATTTACGCAAAACTTCTGCTGAAAGCTTCGCAAGCTCCGGCGTCATTTCCTGATTGAACAGACGCTTCCCATCCTTTTCTATAGTCGCACCGCAGGCACTGACCATTCCTGTAAAAGGCAGTTCTTCCAGATACCAGGAAACAAATGCACGGCTTCTTCCTGTACAAAGCCAGGCCTCATGGCCGTTTTCCCTTAACTTCTTTAATGCTTCTTTTGTGCTCTCAGGTACACCTTTCTGCATATCACAGAGAGTTCCGTCCGCATCAAAAAATACTGCTTTTCTTTCCATGTGTTTTGCCGTTTCTCTCCTGTATTTATGCAAAAAGTTCTGCTGCTGCTTTTGCCAGATTTTCTGTGTCTTTTACACCGGCAGTTTCATATACAGAATGCATGGCGAGCTGGGCCAGACCAATGTCTACAGTTTTCATCGGAACCTGTGTATTGGAAATATTTCCAAGTGTGGAGCCGCCTGCCATATCCGAACGATTCACAAAGGTCTGATATGGTACTCCGGCTTTGTCACAAATGTCTTTGAAAATTGCCGCAGATACACCGTCTGTGCAGTATTTTTGATTTGCATTATATTTGATCACAATTCCGCCGTTTATTACCGGACGATTTACAGGATCTGTTTTGTCTGTATGATTTGGGTGAAGCGCATGAGCATTATCTGCGGATACCATGAAGCTATCTGCAAGAGCCATCAGATATTCTTCCTCTGTTCTCCCAAGTCCCATATTGATCCGTTTAAGAGTGTCTTTCAGAAAAGTAGATGCCGCCCCCTGTTTAGTGGAGCTTCCGACTTCTTCGTTATCCAGCACGCAGTGTACTGCTATACTCTTTTTGTGTTCACCACGAAGGAATCCTTCAAAAGAAGCAAAGGCACATTGAATATCGTCTAATCTTGGTGCAGAAACAAATTCTTCATCCGCACCCCAAATAGTACCGGCTGTTCTGTCATATAAAAACAGATCATGGCCCAGGATATCCTTCTCTTCTACTCCTGCTTCTGCTGCTACCTGTTTCATAAAACTTCCTTTTCCCTCATAGCTGCTGTAAAGAGGAAGCATATCTTTCTGTACATTATATTTATAGCCGTCATTGACTTCACGATTCATGTGGATAGCAAGATTCGGAATTATCAGAAGATCTTTGTCTACAGTGACAAGCTTCTCCTGAATTTCGCCATCTTTTCTCACTATCAGGCGGCCTGCTACAGATAATGGTCTGTCAAACCATGGAGCAAGAAGCATACCTCCATAGCGTTCTACATTAAGCTTAATATAAGCTTTCTCTACCTCTATCTCCGGATTCTCTTTAATCTTAAGCGCCGGAGAATCACTGTGGCTTGCCATAATATGAAATTTCCACACTGGTTTCTTTGGAATACTGAATGCAATAAGAGCGGAATTATTTCTGGTTACATAATAATTTCCGCCTGGAATGATTTCCCAGTGTTCTTCTTCTTTGAGTTCTTTATAGCCTTCTTTTTCCAGACGTTTCTTCATTTCTTCTACTGCCTGGAAAGCAGTCGGACTTTTCTGAATAAACTTTAGTAATTTTTTTGCTGTTTTTGTGTTCATTTTATCAATCCTTAATGATAAGCGCCATAAATACCAGATCTGTATCGCCGGTGTTTGCAATGCCATGGCCATGGTTGTCAGGTGTAAATGTCATATCTCCAGCTTTTACAGGGCGTTTGGTTCCGTCGTCGTTATACTCACCTTCGCCTTTGATGATGTAGTAGGTTTCACTTTCGTTGTGATGTTCGTGGTAGCCTAAGGAACATCCTGGTTCAAGGGTAACTTCTGCATAGAGTCCGCATTTGCCGTTTAACTGTTCAGCGTCTAAGATTTCTTTGATAATTACATGACCTTCGCCGCCTGCTTTGTGTTCTTCACGTCTGATTTTCATAATAGTTGTCCTCCTGTGGGTGTTTTCTTTTAGGTTATATCATAGCACTGTTTCGGGAAAATAGCAAAGTAATGTGGTGACAAATTGGACGCTCAGAAAACTCTTCAGAGTGAGTGCGGTTTCGGACGCTAAGAGATACTAAGTCCTCAGAAATCTGCTAAAAGCATAAGCTGCCTTATCAAACTCGCTCCGTTGCAAACTGCGCTCAGACAATGATGCAGTCAGCTTATAACGCAGATTTCTGAGAACTTAGTATCTCTAAGCATCCTGCAAATGCACTCACTCTGAAGAGTTTTCTGAGCTGACAATTGGTCGTGGAACTTGAAAAGGAGTTAGCGGCTCTGCGAGCGCTAACTCCCCTGTACATATATAATTATATTTGTGTATATTTTCAAATTTATAGTTGTTATATTGCCAGTAGTCAGCGCGGGACGGGATGTTGTTTTTGGGCTCTTTCGAAGGTTCATTGTAGTTCTTGGTATTTGGAAATCTGCTCATGCCTTTAGCAGATTTTCAAATGCCTAGAAATACAATGGTTCTGAGACCAAGCCTAAAAACAACATCCCATCCCGCGCGTCCCCTTTCAGATCACTTACAGATTCTTAATTCGTTCGATTGCTTCGAGTGTGTTCTCATGAGTTCCGAATGCGGTGAGACGGAAGAATCCTTCGCCGTGGGCACCGAAGCCGGAGCCTGGGGTTCCTACGATGTTGGCTTTTTCGAGGAGGTAGTCGAAGAATTCCCAGGAGGTCATTTTGTCTGGGGTTTTGAGCCAGATGTATGGAGCGTTTACGCCGCCGGATACGGAGTAGCCTGCTGCAGCTAAGCCTTCGTAGATGGCTTTGGCGTTGCTCATGTAGTAGCCTACCTGTTCTTTGAGCTGTGCTTTTCCTTCTGGAGAGTATACGGCTTCGCCTGCGCGCTGTACGATGTATGGAGCGCCGTTGAATTTTGTGCCGTGGCGTCTTGCCCAGAGGCCGTGGAGTGCTACGCCGTCGCGTACCAGATCTTTTGGTACGACTGTGAAGCCGAGGCGGACTCCTGTAAAGCCTGCGTTTTTGGAAAAGCTGCGGAGTTCGATGGCGCAGGTTCTTGCTCCTTCGCATTCGTAAATGCTGTGCGGCACGTTTTTTTCAGAGATATATGCTTCATATGCTGCGTCATAGATGATGACGGAACCGTTTTTGTTTGCGTAGTCTACCCATTCCTGAAGCTGTGGTTTGGTGATGGCACCGCCGGTCGGGTTGTTCGGGAAGCAGAGATAGATGAGGTCCGGGACTTCTGTCGGGAATTCCGGGAGGAAGCCATTGGCTTCTGTGCATGGCATGTAGATTACATTATCGAAGTTGCCGCGTTCTTTGTTGTATTCTCCTGTACGGCCTGCCATTACATTTGTGTCTACATATACAGGATACACAGGATCGCATACTGCGATTTTGTTGTCTAAACCAAAGATTTCCTGGATGTTTCCGGAATCGCTCTTTGCACCGTCGGATACAAAGATTTCATCTGCTTCAATGTCACATCCTCTGTCTTTATAATCATTCTTTGCGATGGCAGATCTGAGGAATTCGTAGCCGAGGTCCGGGGCATAGCCATGGAATGTAGCTGCATCTCCCATTTCGTCTACGGATTTATGAAGTGCTTCAATGATTGCCGGAGCCAGAGGCTGGGTTACATCACCAATTCCAAGTGAAATAACATTTGCCTGTGGGTTGGCTTCTTTATATGCTTTTACTTTCTTTGCAATTGTGGAAAACAGATAGCTTCCCGGTAATTTCAGATAATTGTGATTTACTGTTACCATGTTCGATTTCCTCCCTGGCATTTTCGCAGCTTTTATATGCTCATGTTTGCAGGGGCTGCTGTGCCTTTCCATTTTTATTTTGTCTTTTCATTTTTCAATTGACAAGGTTTATATCTGCAAATACATTTTGTTCGAGTTTTATTATACTTAATTATTTAATAATGTAAAGTATCAAAGTGTTTTTTGAGAATAATTTTTACTTACTTTTTTACCCCGGGCATAATGTCCGGGGTGGTTTGTTTTATTTGCGTTTCTCTACTTCTTTCATAAGTGTCTCACGGACACTTGCAGGGTTTGCTTTGCCTTTCATTTCCTTCATGATCTGACCAACGAAGAATCCCATAACTTTGTCTTTACCGCCGAGGAGTTCTGAAAGTGGTCCTGGATTTGCGTCAAGGATCTTATTGATAGTTTCTTCCAGAAGTCCGGTGTCTTCTACGATCTTCAGGCCGTGTTCTTCGATATAGGATACCGGATCGATATCTTCATCGAAAACTTTTTCAAATACTTTCTTGGCGTTCTGCGGGCTGACTTCTGCTTTCTCTACCATTGTCAGAAGATCTGCAAGGTGTTTCGGTGAGAAGGATACCTGTTCCGGATCCATTGCTTTGTCTTTAGTCAGGCGAAGTACTTCACCCATGAACCAGTTTGCTGTCTTCTTTGCATTTCCGTAGATTGCGGCTGTTTCTTCGAAGAGTCCTGCAAGATGACGGGATTCTGTAAGAATTCCTGCATCGTATGCCGGAAGTCCGTATTCTTCCTGATAACGAGCCTGTTTTGCCTCGCGGAGTTCTGGCTGTTCTGCTTTGATCTTTTCGATCCATGCATCGGAAATATGGATCGGAGGCAGGTCTGGATCAGGGAAATATCTGTAGTCTTTGGCATCCTCTTTGGAACGCATTGCATAGGAATATTCTTTGTTGTCATCCCAGCGGCGGGTTTCCTGTGTAACTGCTTTGCCTTCTTCGATCAGCTCGATCTGACGCTCTCTTTCGCCTTCAATCGCTCTGGCAATCGCTTTGAAAGAGTTCAGGTTCTTCATCTCTGTTCTGGTGCCGAATTGTTCTGCACCTACTTCACGGACAGAGAGGTTGACATCAGCACGCATGGAACCTTCCTGAAGTTTACAGTCAGATACGCCGAGGTACTGCATCATGCAACGGAGTTTTTCCAGATAGGCGATGACTTCTTCGGAGCTTCTCATATCTGGTTCGGATACAATCTCAATCAGTGGAACACCGCTTCGGTTATAGTCTACAAGTGAACAGTCTTCCCATTCGTCATGGATCAGTTTACCTGCATCCTCTTCCATATGCATTTCATGGATACGGATTTTCTTTTTGCCTGCGGAGGTTTCAATCTCTACCCATCCGTCGTGGCAGATTGGCAGGTATAACTGGGAAATCTGGTAGTTCTGCGGGTTATCCGGATAGAAATAGTTCTTACGGTCAAATTTGCAGTACTGGTGGATCTGGCAGTTTGCCGCGAGACCCGCTTTCAGGGCAAATTCTACTACTTTTTTGTTCAGTACAGGCAGGGAACCCGGCATACCTGTGCAGACCGGGCATGTATGTGTATTGGGT
>CAJLTE010000117.1 GCA_905209435.1 uncultured Blautia sp.
GGGTTGGTTCCCATTCCATCACCATAGTGGAATTTCTGTGGCATACCAAATACAAGTACATCATATTTCTTTTCTGCCCAATGTACGTAAGTTCTCTTATCAGCAAGTTTCCAGCTGATCGGCATCATTTCTTTTGCATAGCCGGAATAAATAGCAATCTGTCTGGACTGTGTATCCAGTACTGCATCACAGCAGAAGAATGGATGTCCCATTTTCTCTTCCATATGCATACTGATCTCATCAAATTTGTTACGCATCAGACTTCCACCATTAACCGGTGTAAAGTCATCTCTGTGCATAACAGACGGTACGTGATGACTTGCAATACATCTCCAGTTAGTAATACCTGTTGCACTGTGTTTGTATCCACCTGAATATCCACCATAAGGATTTCCCTGAACATGACCAATAAGAATTGGAATGTCACATTCAAATACATATTTATTCATATATACTGGATCACCTCTGTGAGTGGTTCCAAGATATACCATATGCTCCTGATCTTCGCTGTCATGGCTGATAATCTGTCCTGTATGCCAGAATTCATTGAATAATTCTTCTCCAAAAATAGCCTTCGCATCAGATTCCGTGCTTCTTGGATGAAGTCCGTTAGAAATAATGAAGAGAATATCTTTCTTCTCAATTCCGGCAGCATATAATTCTTTCAAAATATATTTTATGCTTAATTTTCTGTGGCTGGTAGCCTGCTCTCCACCTTTTACACGGTCCGGAACAACAATAGTAACTGTTTTTCCAGGTCCTGCAAGTTCTGTTAAGGTAGGCATTCCGATAGGATGAGCCAGACTCTCCAGATAAGCAGCCTCCAGCTGATCTTCCGGAATGTAAGCCGGATCCTTTACAGTTTCTCCCGGAATAAAAATATCAGTATTGTCCGGCAGTTCAGCCGTCATGGTTCCCTGTCCATACTCAAAATCAAGTTTCATAGTAAATCTCCCTTCATTATACGTACTTATTTTATTTATTATTTACTTTACCCATATAAAGACGGATAATTTCAAGGTATTCTTCCGGATAATATCCGATTTCACCCTGGAATCTTGTCAGTGCAATCAGTCCACCATCAATCTCGTCAATAGAAGCAAGCATTTCTGCATTATCCTGTTTCAGACCACCACCATACACTATGTCCATGCCATCTGTCTTTTCTTTTACAAATTTCGCAATCTTTGTAATATATTCTTTTCCCGCCGGCGTTTTTCCCGGTCCAATAGACCATATAGGTTCATATGCAATAACAACTTTTGAAGTATCTACATCTTTAAGTCCGATTTCCAGCTGTTTTCCAAGAACTTCCTGCCACTGTTCCTGTTCCTCACTCTTCTCACCGATACAATAAAGAACTTTCATTCCTCTTGCAATAGCACATTTGATTTCCTGATTCAGAAGACGGTTTACAGCATCTGTATCTGTAACACCTGCCTCTGCAAGAATTCCTGCTTTATCATTTCTTTCCTCGCAATGCCCAATAATAGTAGTCTCACATCCTGCTGCAACCATAGCTGAAGCAGGTCTGTTTGTAGTAAATGCCCCAAAGTTTCCGCCAACTGCAGTATCTGCTCTGAATACACTCTGACATCCGATCTGAACAGGACTTCCTTCTGTTTTTGCTGCCGCAGCATTCAAAAGATGCACCTCCGGAAAATACATACCAAATTCTACTTCCGAAGGATCATATGTTTTTAATTCTTCCTGCGTATTTTTTACAATACAGGATGCCCAGTCAGCAACTGAAGCTAAACGATTTACACCTCCGAATTTCACCGGAACATCAAATCTTTTTAAATTCAGATAAATATGTTTCATAAGATTCTTACCTTTCTCTTTAACAATATTTACAGACAGCTATTTGTCATATATTTTCACTGTCTGTCCATAACCTTCATAAAAACTTACGATAAAAGGAGATAGCTTCCAGCACATATCATAAAAATATATACTACTTTTTTTATTCCGGCCATAGTAAGTCGTCGAAACAAAAACATCCCGCCTGCTGTTCCAACTGCTGTTCCTGCCAGTGCTGCTCCAACTAAAGGCAGCATAGATCCAGATACATGTCCCTGAAATACATGTATCAGAAAAATACTGATCGTATTAATTGTAAAAAACATCTGCAATGTAGCATTATATTTTTCCTTATCATCTGTTACAGAAAGAAAATATGCAACCATAGGTGGGCCTCCGATATTAAAAAACCCTCCGCAGAAACCACTGATCGCACCGGCAGCCAGTCCGGAAACAATCCCTCCCTTCAGATGAACTTTACTGCTGAAGAAAATAAAGTACACAGCCAGAATCAGAAGCACTGTTCCCATAATCTTTGACAAAACTTCTTCATCCAGAGACATCAGCGTGTTCACTCCCAGGAAGCTCGTTACTGTAGCCATGATCACAGGCGGCAGAAGAAGTTTCCAGTCAATAAACTTCCACAGCCTTACTGCAATGTAAATTACCATGAAAAAAGCCGCAATAGATTCCAAGATAGAAGCCGTATAAAAAGGCATGAACATAGGCCAGACAGCCATGCAGATGATCGCATAGCCAAATCCGCTGCTGCTTTGTATGAAGCTTCCTGCAAAAGCCACCAATGCAGTCAATATATACATCTATCTGCCCTTTCTGATCAAAGGCCCTTTCGATAGCGTTCTGCCATCTCATCCAGGCTTGCCATCTCTACCAGAGGAGCTTTTCCATAAGAACCGAATTCTACGATCAGAGTACCAATGGCCTCTTTTACACCCTTTTCAACAACAGCCATAAGAGCTGCAACATCTTCATCCGGAATAATGCCGTACATAACAGTGTCCATGATAGGTGTCAGGAATGCACGAGGATCAAACTGCTCTTTCTTTGCCTCCAGGAGACGGTATACTTCACCAATAGACTGACTTTCTCTCTTTTCAGGATGATTTGCAAAGAATTCTTTCATATTTCTTGTAACAGCAAGACGGATATCTGTATCTACATTGATTTTGCCAATGCCACATGGAATAGCAGCTTTCAGCTCATCAATAGAAATTCCGTAAGCGTTCTGGATATTTCCACCCAGTGCATTGATTTCGTCTACAATGTATCTTGGCACGGTTGAAGAACCATGAGATACCAGCACTCCGAAAATGCCTTCATGCATCATACATTCTTTGATAGCAATTGCAATCTCTTTTCTTAATTTTACATTTTTTCCTTTTGAAGCACCATGCATGGTTCCATAAGAGATAGCCAGTGCATCAACACCTGTTTTCTTAAAGAATTCAATAGCTTTTAAAGGATTTGTATAAGTAGAAGTAGCTGAGAATACATGATCCTCTACACCGGCAAGAACGCCAAGTTCACCCTCTACAGAAACGCCTCTTTCATGCGCATATTTAACAACTTCGCGAGTCAGTTCCACGTTTTCGTCAAACGGAAGGCTGGATCCGTCAATCATAACAGATGTATATCCACCCGCAATAGCAGCCTTACAAGAATCAAAATTCTTGCCATGATCCAAATGAAGAACAACCGGGATCGGAGAATTTTCCGCATATTTCTTTACAGCATCTGCAATATTTTTAGCGCCAATTTTTTTATCTTCCAGAGTTGCATTCTGAAAATCTGTTCTTCCGCCCATAAATCCATTTGCAAGGTCTGCACCCTGAAGAATTGCTGCTGAACGGAACATTTCATGAACTTCAATTGCTGCCTTTGCCTGGGCTACTGCGTTTACATTAAAAGCGCCCTGAGCAAAGTGATATTTATCTACAGTTTCCAGTAATGGTCTTAATGGTATTAACGGCATAATCTATTCTCCTTATAATTCTATTTATAACTCTATTTTTCTACCCTTTACAAATGTATTGACTACAGAATACTCTTTATCCAGAATAACCACATCCCCGTCTTTTCCTGTATCAAGACTTCCAATCCTGTCATATACACCCAGCATTTTAGCCGGATTACTGGTAAGAAGCGGCAATATTTCTTCAAGAGATTTTCCTGTAAATTTAATCAGATTTTTGAGGGCACATCCTGTTGTAAGTGTACTTCCTGCTCTGGTGCCTCCATATTTCAGTTTTGCATCTCCATCCTCTACAACAACCGGATTAACCCCCAGCATGTATTCTCCATCCGGAAGTCCGGCTGCCATAATAGAATCTGTTATTGCAATTACTTTATCCAGACCCTTCATCTTCAGAAGGAAACGAACTGTTCCCGGATGCAGATGTCGTCCATCGCAGATTGCCTCACAGTAAACGTCTGATTCCAGAACAGCTCCCATAATAGCCGGAAAATGCTGATGAAGAAGTTTCATGGCATTAAATGTATGAGTAGCTGCCACAGCACCTTCATTGATACATTTCCATGAAGTATCATAATCTGCACCTGAATGACCGATTGCCACTTTCATACCAAGCTCGATCATTCCTTTAATCGCTTCCGGAACTCCCTTTACTTCAGGTGAAACTGTAATATAACGAATGTTTCCGCCTGCTGCCTCCTGATATTCTTTCAGAAGATCCAGATTAGGGGAGATCAGTAAATGCTCTGGCATGGCACCCTTATATTCCGGTGCAAGAAACGGTCCCTCCAGATGAATTCCAAGAAGATCTGCACAGTTTTCATGTCCGTTCTTCTGTGCTTCCTGATGTTTCACAGCTTCCTTTATGGTCTTCAATGTCTGTTCTCTTGTATCTGTCAATATAGACGAAAGCCATGATGTAGTTCCCTGCGTTGCAAAAAAATGTCCGATCTTTTCAAATCCCTGCTGGTCTGCCGCATTAACATCTACCCCAGCTCCGCCATGAGTATGTACATCTATAAAACCAGGTACTACGTAGTTTCCTTTTGCATCATAGACTTCATCCACATCTTCGCTTTCATCAGAAATAATTTTTCCCTCTTTCAGAACAAGATCTTCCTCTGAAAAAGTTCCATTTTTATATACTTTTCCATTTATGATTCGAACGTTCATGTTCTTCCTTCTTTCTAATGTCTGTCACTATCTTTCTCAGTCAAGTGTTGCAACAAACTCTGTAATCTTCAGATTGATATCCGGATGTGATGTAAGAAGAGATACAGGAAAATCAGAAGTTGCCTCTCCATATGCTGCTCTTCGTACTACCGCTCTGTGCCAGTTTCTAAAGCATCCCAGACGAATCTTTCTTGCATGAGAAATCTCATTGATTCCAATAGTAATACAATAATGAGGCATATCTTCCAGCGCCCCGTTAAAATCACCAATCGCATTTGCTGTTCTCGTCTCTTTTGTAATTTCAAGAACACGGGTCTTCTGAGCAAGAAATTCTTCATTTGTAAGAGATGGATCTGCCTCATTAAATGCTACATGTCCATTAATTCCGATTCCGCCAAAACAAATATCAACACCACCCAGTTTTTCAATCAGCTCAGGAACATATTCCGGATGATTTGGATCAGGAAATACTCTCTGATTTTCAGGCATTACCAGCTCCGGACGAACTTTATCGTAAACTGTACGTTGCATAAATCCTCTGAAACTTAACGGGTGATCTTTAGAAACCCATTGTTTTTCGTCATCCAGATATTCATCCATGTTAATAAACCATACATTTTTCAGACTAATATTCTGTTCATTGACCATGTCCACAAAATACGGATACTGTCCCACAGGACCTACAGGGCAGATAAATACTGTCTTTTCTCCCTTTTCGTTGTGTTTTTTGATCTCATCTACCATCTCAACTGCCATGGAGTGAAATACTGCTGCATTATCCTCCATAACAATTACCGGAAGTTTCGGACCATTACCCACTAACTCTTCTTTTGTATAGCTATAATAACTATGTCCCATATCACTTTTCTTCCTTTCATTTATTCTTTTTCGCTGTATTTATCGTTGTATTTATTATAGTAGATTTCTTTTTTTTATTCAATAAATTCCATGCAAATTTGCCTCAAAAGTACGCAAACGTTTTCTATGAAATAATCATTGCTCTGAGGATTCCGGGGCAATCATACTGACGTTTTCCGGCCCCAATCCCTATTTTCTCAATTCCAAATTGTTCCGGAAGCTTATCTTTCGTTTTTATTGCTGCTACAATAGCAGCTCCTGTCGGTGTTACAAGTTCTCCCTCAACATCTGTCATTTTCAGGCACAAATGATTTTTACTTATTACGTTCGCAACTGCCGGAACGGGGATTGGCAAAATTCCATGCTGACAGCGGACAGTTCCACGTCCTTCATAAAGTACAGGAACAATTACATCTGTAACTGCCAGATTATCCAGACAAACTGCCACAGATACAATATCTACAATAGAATCAACCGCTCCAACTTCATGAAAATGGATCTGATCTACAGGCAGATTATGCGCCTTGCTCTCTGCTTCCGCAAGAATTTCAAATATTTTTAAAGCAATCTTTTTTGCATTATCAGTCATCACACTATGTTCTATAATGTCTGTGATTTCCTGCAGTCTCCGATGTTCATGATGATGACTATGCGCAGATTCCGTTTCATGCAGATGCGCATGGTCTGCGGTATGTTCATGTGTATGAATACTTAAATCCTCAGTCACATGATCATGATGATGTCCATGCAGATACTCCATATCATGGTCATGATTTTCATGTTTTTTATCCAATATGACATCAAAATCGCAAGCATCAATACCGGATTTTACTACTCTACTTATTTTTATCTGAACCCCTGATACCGGAAGGCTTTCCAGTACTCTGTTCAGGACTGTTTTGTCTGCACCCAGATCAAGCAGTGACGCTACAGTCATATCCCCGCTGATACCGGAATAACACTCCAAATATAATGTTTTTCCCATAGTTTTATGCTCCTCCAATTAGTGTTACAGTTTTTGGTCTTAATAAAAATTATATTAGTTTTCATTTTTTTTATCAACAAATCCAAAATAATTTTGCTTCAAAACTATGCAAACGTTTTCCTTCTTTTTATTGTCTTTTTTTTCAATTTACTGTATAATTAGATTATTCATAACCCCCTGAGGGGGTTATGAATAATCTTTATAAAAAACAGGGAACTCTTATTTTGCACGAGTTTTTGTTTATAGAAGAGAATCTTATAAAAGATTGCGGGGAGTTATTATGACATTAAAAGAAATTGCAAAACAGGCAAATGTCTCTATTTCTACGGTTTCCAGAGTAATAAACCAAAAGAATACAAAAGCAGCAAGTCCTGAAGTTCAGGAACGTATATGGGAAATCGTGCGCAAAAGCGGTTATACTCCTAACGCAACAGCACGAAGTCTGAAATTAGGGCAAAAAGCCCAAATCCAGAACACAACACCTAAATCTATTGCCTGCATTTACGCAAGAAGCAATTCATCTGTTTCTGATCCGTTCTTTTCCCAAATTGCAAAAGCTATTGAGCAGGAAGCTTTTAAGAGTAACTATTTCATTCGTCATTCATTTACCGCTATGGATATTGCCAATCCCGACATATCCCGGCAGCTTTCTCAATTTCCGGTCGATGGAATTGTAATCCTTGGACGATATGAAAAGCAGCTTTTACGTTTCTTTACACAAAATTACAAAAATGTAATTTATACCGGTCTGAACCCAATAGGAACTCAATACGATCAGGTAGTATGTGACGGAAGTGATATCTCTTATAGTGCGCTTTCCTATCTCGTAGAACTTGGACATACGAAAATCGGTTATATAGGTGAACAAAACAATGAGGTACGTTTCAGCGGTTACAAAGAGGCTCTGGCTAAACTTGGACTTCCATTTTTACAGAAAAACACAAGCAACGTACATCTCTCTGCAGATGGCGGCTATAAAGGTGCCAATATTCTAATACACAACAAAGCAGATATTTCTGCAATTTTCTGTGCAAATGATACCACGGCCATCGGCGTCATTCACGCATTAAAAGAAAAGAACCTGCGGATACCTGAAGACATATCCGTGATCAGTGTAGATGATATCGACACAGCCCAATATCTTTCTCCTATGCTGACCACAGTTCACATTCCTCTGGAAGACCTTGGAAGAATGACCGCCAAAACTCTTATTGACCGTATCAACGGCGGTCACCGTCTTCCTATGCGCATCACGCTTCCATTCTATATTGCCAAAAGAGACAGTTGCGCAAAACTCAACCGAAACCGAAAAACCTTTACAGATCTTCCACCGCAATAATATAAACAGACCCCGGCATTTCCTGTCGGGGTCTGTTCTATAATTACCTTATTTAATTATTTCAATACAATAGCCTGTGTCAGGTGTCTCGGTGAATCTGCATCCAGAT
>CAJLTE010000118.1 GCA_905209435.1 uncultured Blautia sp.
GGTATGAGTCACACCCTCCCTCTCTTAGAACTGTCTATTTCCCGACAGCCCCTTGTTTGTTTTCATATTCTTCTACATTGTCCAATGTAACCTTATGGTACGGAATCCGTACATATTTTCCATTAAGCAGCGGAATCTCATCTGTTTTTCCATTTGTGGCGATCGCAAAAGCAAGATTCAGCATTTCCTGTGCCTGTCCTTCTTTATCATTATAGACGGTTCCAAGCATCTCTTCATTCTTTACTGCATTCAGCCCTACATCTGTACCATCAATCCCCACTACACCGGGCCATTCCTCTTTTGGAATCTGAGATGCCTTTAAGGCATCGATTGCACCCAGCGCCATATCATCATTATTCGCAATGATCAGTTCAATCTTATTGTCAAACTGAGTCAGCATGGCTGCTGTTTTGGTCTGCGCCTGTGCTCTGTTCCAGTTGGCAATGGCATATCCCAGTTTCTCTGTTTCCACACCTTTTTCAGCCATGGTATTTACAGAATATTCTGTGCGCACAATGGAGTCCTGATGTCCGGCTTCGCCCTCAAGCACTACATACTGGCAAATGCCATCTCCATTTTTATCCATAGAAGAATCTGTCTTAAAAGCATCTGCTGCCAGTTCCCCTTCCAGTGTTCCTGACTCTGAAGCATCTGCCCCCACATAATACAGTTCCGTCCAGCGTTCCAGATCCTCTGCAACCAGTTCACGGTTAAAAAATATAATAGGAACATTATTATTCTCTGCAAGATCCGTGATTGTGGTAGGCTCTGTACGGTCTACCAGATTTACACATATCACATCGCATCCTTTATCGATCAGGCTCTTAACCTGTTCATTCTGCGTCAGCTGACTCTGAGAAGCATCCATGATCTCCATGTTGATCGCCACGCCGCTTTCCTCTTCTTTGTCTGCTGTATATTTCGTGAATTCCGCCATCATTTCCGAAAGGAATGTGTCATACTGATCGTATAAAGTAACTCCTATTTTTATATTTTTGATTGTCTCTTCTTCACTGCTCTTACATCCTCCGACATTAACAGCCACAATACATAAAACACCTGCCAGCACCAGATATTTCCTGCACATTTCTTTTCCCCCGTCCATCTTATCTGTTTTCGTATAACATTATCTTACAGTTGGAAAAAGAATCTGACTTGTCTCTTCCGCATACAGATTCTCTTTTGTTACTCTGAAAAAATCAACTTCTACCTGTTCCATTTTGTCAGTATGATATCTTGCCATTTGTGCAGCCAGAACCATACTCTCATATCCCATATAATATTCATTGGGAACTACAAGCTCCCGGATCAGCCCTTTATCCAGATAATATACCGTTTTTTCAGAGCGTCCTTCTCCATAGATCCGCCAGGAAACCCCTTCATTGTCAAAGAGCATCTCAACTGCCTTTTCTGTATCATCATTCTCCAGCGAAATTACTGCATTCACCTGATTATTGACAAAATACTCTGCATTTCTGATTTTCTTATTAAGCTCATTTTCAGAAAACACCCAGGAAATCTCCACTCCTGCTTCTTCCAGACGTTCCTTTACTCCCTTCAGACGCTGTCTCATTCCAAGCTGACTCTGATTTCCACTGAAAATCCCAACCCTTGTCTCTCCGGCTTCGATTACCGCATCTGCCAGACTTTCTCCGAATTTTATATGATCTGTCATTACAGAAGTATAAAGTGTATCTGTTTCTATTCCCGTTTTCACCAATACTACCGAGTCTGCAGCTACTCCCTGCAAAACACTGTCAGCTTCGCCGGAATAGGGTTCAACGATTATCCCATCTGCCCCTCCTTCCAATTCACGCTTTACAATCGTATTCTCCTCCTGAACATTCTGAAAACTTCCTGTCGACACCAGATTCAGGTGTACCTGATTATCCTCAGCTCCCTGTTCCAGTCCTTCCCGGAACGCATTCCATCTGGTATTACTGCTGTCATTTACGATCACTGATACAGAAATATAATCGTCATCTTTTCCCTGATTGACCATTCCGTAAGCACTGTATATGATTACAGATAAAATCACTGCCAGGAAGAGGATTGCGGATATTCTGTTCTTTTTCATTCCGCATCCCCCTTTCTGTCTGCTAAATGATAATCCTTTCCGCTCTCAAGGAGTTTCTGGGTTTCTGCCGTATACGGAACATATGGAATGTGAATCTGCACCAGCATTCCCTCATCCGAACAGCTATGAATAATCAGTCCATATCCTTCTCCGAAACGAAGCTTCAGACGGCTGTGCACATTAACCAGACCAACTCCTGATCCATGTTTATGCGGCCGTTCTTTTCCGTTGAGAAGTTCTGCTGCTTCTTCCTCAGGCATACCCAGTCCGTTGTCCTCTACTTCCAGATAAATATCCCCATCCTTTCTGTAACCGCGGACATGAATCTCTCCTTCTCCGTCCATAAATTCCATTCCATAATAAATGGCATTCTCAAGTAATGGCTGGAGAACCAGCTTCACAATACAGCCATCCAGTATCTCTTCCTCAATCTGAAAATCTATTTCAAAACTGTTCTTATATCTGATCTTCTGGATATTCATATAGTTCTGTGCATGCTTTACTTCATCTTCTATCCTGATCACTGTTTTTCCTTTACTCAGACTGATACGGAACAGACTGGCAAGCTGTGTAATCATAAATACTGCATCATCATACCGCTCTCCCGTGATCATCCAGACAATAGAATCCAGTGTATTATATAAGAAATGCGGATTGATCTGCGACTGCAGTGCATCAAGCTCACTCTTCCGTTTCTCTTCCTGTTCCACGACAATATCATCCATCAGCTGCCGGATCTGGGCAACTGTAGACCGGAGAGTTTTTCCCAGATGTTCTACTTCCATGGAACCTCCTATATAAATATCCGGATCCATATTTCCGGTTTCCCACTCCTTCACAGAATTATTCAGACGGCGCAATGGTTTTGATATTCTTGCAGATACCATCTGATTCAGTATCACCACTGCCAGCACTGTCAGAGCCACCAGAAGAACTACCAGATTTCTCATACCGGTCATTCCCATACTGAAAGGTTTCATAGGGACCACACTGACCAGTTTCCATCCTGTATAACTGATGGTCTTTACTGTAACCAGCCGCTTTTCACCATGAAAATTTTCCTTTACAGTAGAATCCTCATATCCTGCTGCCTTATCATTATTTTCCTGATATAATCCCATAGGGATAAGATTTTGCTTCGGATGATAGATGATTTCTCCGTCAGATGCCATCAGATATACATATTCACCGGAAGTATCTGTGTTTGCCTTCTCAAGAAGCTGCTCAATACTGCTGTAATTCATATCAACCAGAAGAACGCCCTGCATGGAACTGCCATTTCTGGTGAGCTCTACCGTACGGCTCAAAGACACCACCCAGTAATATCTGTAAGATGGATCATCAAAGAGATTCTGCACATGGGGTGTGGAGAAATGAAAATTTTCCAGTTCTCCGGCTGCATCCTGAAACCATTTCTGCGACTTTACATCAACACCATTTTTCTCTGTTGCAATAGGAGACGCCTCCGTCAGCTTTCCATCATTTGTGTAACATGCCACACTGATCAGCTTATCTTTATTAGCCTCATATAAAAGAGTCATGGCATCCTCAAGGCTCTCACTTCCAATATCTGTATTCTTGATCACACTATAATACATGGCATCTGAAATACGACGCATATTTCTCAGATAATCTTCCAGATTTATTGCAGTCTGATTGATCAGCTGTCTGGAATTCTCTACTGTAAGATTCTCTGCCTTTTTGCTGAACTGTTGATAGAGCATAACCCCCAAAAAGCACATACAGCATACAGACAGAAGTGTAAAAGAAACCGATATAGTCATCTGCATGCTTCTTATTTTTTTTCTCCTGTGAGATAATAATTTTTTAATCTTTTTCACTGATGCTCCTGCTCCTGCTCCTGTAGCAAAATATGTTTTATTTATCCCTGACTGTTCGCAGTACGGTATTTAGACGGTGACATACTGTACTGTTTTTTAAACGCGTAACTGAAATAATTAGGATCTGCATACCCCACTTTTTCTGCAATAATATAAGTCTTATCACTGGTAGTCATGAGAAGCTCCACTGCTTTTTCCATTCTGTAATCTGTCAGAAAACTGATAAATGTTTTACCTGTTTCTTTTTTAAAGATCGTAGAAAAATATGCAGCACTCACACCCAGTTCACGACATACGGATTCTATAGTAATGTTTCTGTCGCTGTAATGTTCCTGCACATATTCCACAGCTCTGGAAACAAAAGATCTGGTACTTGCCTGCCGTTCCTGCTGAACGGTTTCCTGTAACTTCTCACAGACTTTCAGAAGCCACTGCTCCAGTTCCTTCGGGGATTCCATCTGCATGCACTTATCAAAAGCTTCCCCCTTTTCACCGTAAAATTCAACACTGTCCAACTGATTGTTATTGCAGAAACGAAAAAGTTCTGTAAGAAGTCCCATAATAAAAATCTGATATTTCTGCATAGTAGTTCCATCCTGAAGAAACCTGCATACACAGTGACTGATTTCTGTTTCCAGTTCTTCCCTTGTTCCCATACGGATTCTTTTAAGAATCTTCTGTATTTCCTGTTCCTCCCAACGTTCATCCACATTCTCCATAGGATCAATTTCCGCAATATTGATCGCACGCGCATTTCCATAGATCACGCGATAGGAAACAGCACTCCTTGCACCCTGCCATGACAGCCGGATATCCGGCAGATTGTCACATACATATCCGATCCCTGCAGTTACCGTTGCTTCACATACATGCTTTGCCAGACGACAGAACTGATCCATAAAATCCGTAAACGCAGTAATCTGTTCCTGTTCTTCAAACTGTGTGATTACCACAATATCTCCCAGATACATCAGAATCCTTGATTTCCATTCCCCTTCCATATGTTCTTCTGCCAGCTTTTTCACTGATACCCCCAGCAAAAAAGGATTCATATTCTGTGGAATATCTGTAGTGCTGATATGTAAAATAGAAACTACATAACAGGGGCCGGTAAGATCAATCTGATAGTTAGAAAGATATTTTTCAACCTCCCCCTCAGGAATACGTCCGTCAATCAGAGAGGTATAGAAATTTTCCTGAAGAATCGGAAGACTTTCCATGTAATATTCTCTCAGCTTATCCACATTTCTCTTCTCATCCATCTCCCGCCCTATCTTCTCGTGGATACGCCCGAATACCTCTTTCAGGTTTCTGGCATCAATGGGTTTCAAAATATATTCCTCCACTTCAATCTGAATTGCTTCTTTTGCATATTCAAATTCATCAAAACCTGAAAAAATAATAATCTTGACTGTGCGATAAAGTTCTTTCAGCTTACGACTCAGCGTGAGGCCATCCATATATGGCATCTTAATATCAGTCATTACCACATCCGGCTGTAGTTCCTCTGCCATTTCCAGAGCTTCCACACCGTTGTGTGCATAACCCACAATCTGAAATCCCATGCTTTCCCAGTCCATTTTTTTCATAATAATCTGGATAACATCTTCCTCATCATCCACAAGCAGTACCGAATACTTCTCCATCTCTACACCTGTCTCTAAATTTCTGTTTTTTGTCCTGTAACTGTTCAGCGCCTTCACAATCAGCACTCTACTAAATGGTTATCTTATTTCTTCTTATGTGAATTCGGAGCTCCGTATTTATCATTCATACGTTTCCATAAAATACCGAATACTACAAACCACACCGCAATTTCCACAACTGCCGCATGGACACTGAAGTACATTAAGATTGCCATAACAAAAGAACCTGCCGCAAGAAAAAGTATCAGCTTTCCTGATTCTGCCACATATTTCTCTTTGTCCTTAAGTTTCTTTCCATTATCTTTCCCTGTGATGGATTCTGTATCATGAAATATCAGCAGACGGGCTGCATAATATCCAAGAACAAGAGTCATCATCAGCGGAATCATTACGTTTGATAAATAACTGTTTCCCATTTTTTATTTCTCCTCTTTTTATTTCGCAGCTGTATATATAAAGAAAGGACCGTCGTACCAAAACGGCGGCCCTGTATGTAACATTATATACTTTTTATTATTTTCTTGCAATGTATTTTCTGATATCCAGTGAAATAGCAATGAAGATGATAACACCAAGTGCGATGTACTGAGCGTATGCATTTACTCCCAGGAACTGAAGCGCTGCTTTCAGGAACTCGAATACTGCAACACCGATCAGAGCGGAAGAAACTTTACCACGACCACCGGTTACAGATACACCACCGATGGTGCAGGCTGCGATTGCTTCCATTTCATAACCATAACCTAACTGAACTGATGCACCGCCGGCTTTTGCACCCATCATGAATCCAGCAAGACCATACATAGCTGCTGCTTTTGCATAAATGATAATCAGAGTTTTCTTAACCGGAACACCTGCAACTTCTGCTGCCTGTGGGTTACCACCGATTGCATACATATATTTTCCATGACGAGTCATGTTAAAGATGAACCATGTAATAATACCAACCAGGATTGCGATCCATACCAGATAGCTCATTCCAAGGAATTTGCCTGTAGCAAGTCCTGTATACTCACTTACATATCCTCCAAGAGGAGTTGCATTTGTATAAATACTGCAGATACCATAAACGATTTCCATCATAGCCATTGTGGAAATGAATGGCGGTACGTTCAGGTATGCAATGAAGAATCCTGTTACCAGACCGAATGCTGCACAGATGAGCATAACGATCAGAAGTGCAAGCCAGATGTTTAATGGTTTCATGTTTGGATAGAACTTAGCGGAATAATCCATTTTCTGAAGCAGCGTACCTGCGATACATCCGCCGAAACCGATCATACGACCTGCAGAAAGGTCACAACCTGCTGTGATGATACATCCGGCAATACCAAGTGCAATTACCAGACGGAAACTCATAGTTGCAAGAATGTTTGTCAGGTTGTTAGTTGTCAGGAAGTTTGGTCTTGTGATTCCTGTAAATACAATGAGGCAAACCATGATGATGATAACACCATAATTCGTCATGATCTCTTTAAAGCTTAATTTCTTTTTGTTACCCATTATTCTTCTCCTCCCATCATCAGAATTTTGTAGCATAACTCATAACGTGTTCCTGAGTCATTTCGTCTTTCTCTGTAAGTTCTCCACGCATCTTGCCGTTGCACATTACATAAACACGGTCAGACATGCCAAGCAGTTCTGCCATTTCTGAAGAAACCATAATGATGGCCTTGCCCTCTGCTGCCAGATCATTCATAATCTCATAAATCTCATGTTTCGCACCAACGTCGATACCACGGGTAGGCTCATCCATGATCAGGATATCCGGATCATTTGCCAGCCATCTTGCTACGATAACCTTCTGCTGGTTACCACCGGACAGGTTTGCGATATGCTCCTGCATATTCGGAGTCTTGATACGCAGCTTCTTGATACTGTCGTCTACGATTCCGTTGATCGTCTTATGATCAAGCACAAATCCGGCTTTCAAATGTTTGTTATAAATAGAAACACCTACATTATCCTTGATGGAAAGACATCCAAAAATACCATTTCCACGTCTGTCCTCTGTGATCAGACCGATTCCGGCTTTCATGGCATCTGCCGGATGTTTGATATTTACTTTTTTGCCTTTAATATAAATTTCTCCGGATTTGATCGCTCTCATTCCGAAAACGCCTTCCAGAAGCTCTGTTCTCTGAGCTCCTACCAGACCACCAAATCCAAGAATCTCACCTTTGCGGAGTGTGAAAGATACATCCTGGAATGATTTCTCATGGATAGAACTTAAATGTTTTACCTCCATGATCACTTCTCCCGGTTTATTCTTTCTTTCCGGATATACATTGGTCAGCTCACGTCCTACCATCTTGGTAATGATATCTTCTGTAGTCATTTCGGCTGCCGGCCAGGTTCCTACATATGTACCATCTCGCATGATGGTGATATCATCTGCAATACGTTTGATCTCATCCATCTTATGAGAAATGTAAACCATGGCAACACCCTTATCTCGCAGATCATTCATGATCCTGAAAAGAGCTTCTACTTCGTTATCTGATAATGAGGAT
>CAJLTE010000119.1 GCA_905209435.1 uncultured Blautia sp.
TTGGGGAATGCCTCGGCTTTCTCTTAGGAGGCGAGTGCTCTATCCAGCTGAGCTACGAGGACATATATGGTTGTGAAACATTTCGGATGCTTCCGGAAGTTTCACAACCATTATTTTACTATATTTATTTTGAAATTACAAGAATTAATTCCGTGTCTGGCAAACTCCTGTTACTTTGCCGGCAAAGCAGCGAAAGTAAAATATTCATCTCAGACCCCGAGATTTTTTTCAATAATGCAGCTGTCCCTGCAGCCAGATCGTTCCTTTAAAGCGGCGGCCAACTGCCGGCTCACCGAGAAGATCTTTGCTGTTGATGCAGACATCAAACTGCATATCGTTGCTCTCAATAGTCATCTGGCAGATTTCTTCGCCAGTCAGGATATTCTTAAATTTCATGATGTCCAGAATCTCGCCAAGTACATTGTACTGGTCACACTCAATTCCATATGGCATGAAATAGGAATCCACAATGGTTAAAATATCGTCAGTAACGATCCTCTGGGAGATCATGGAATACGTATCCATATCTTCCATTGTAAGGCTTTCCATTGCTTCCTCATCACCATTTCTTGCAGCCTCGATAAGATTTGTTCTGTTTTTGGCAAGCTCACGTTCCACCTTTACAGCCTCTTTATCTTTCTGCACCGGAAAAAGGATCTTTCCTTCTGAAGCAAGACCGGAAACGGTTACAGGTCTGTTTCCGGGATCTTTCAGGCCTCTGCATTTTTCCTGCATATATTCTGCCGGATTCTGCAGATAAAAGATCATCGTCACACCAATACGAAGATCATCACATGCACCTGCATAAGATTCTTTCTCTGTATGACGTTCAACAGTTACTTTTTCCCTGGATGTGATTCCTGTTCCTCTGAAAAACGGGAAATAATATTCCACGTGAAACTCACCGTTCTCATCGTACTGACCACAAACGCTGATTCCACAGTCGCAGCCGTAATTCTTGGAAAACTGTACAAATACGCCTTCCGGATGATTTTCCACGCAAACTTTTTCATCGTAGTTTGCGATCACATCACGGATGATCTCTTTTACTTCACTTCTTCTGGTAACCTGTGAAAAGCCAACGGCCTTTAAATAACTATGCACAAGAACACCTCCCTGAAAAAGCCTGCGTTTCTCTTACGCGCGTGTCTTTTTCTCAATCTTTGTCATACCGCCCATGTATGGCTGCAGAGCTTTTGGAATGCTTACAGAACCGTCTGCATTCAGGTTATTCTCCAGGAAAGCGATGAGCATTCTCGGAGGTGCTACTACTGTGTTATTTAATGTATGTGCAAGATATTTCTTACCATCTTTTCCGTTTACACGGATCTTCAGACGACGTGCCTGTGCATCACCAAGGTTGGAGCAGCTTCCTACCTCGAAGTATTTCTTCTGACGTGGGGACCATGCCTCAACATCAAGAGATTTCACCTTAAGGTCAGCGAGGTCACCGGAGCAGCACTCAAGTGTACGAACCGGAATATCAAGAGAACGGAACAGATCTACTGTATTCTGCCACAGTTTGTCGAACCACATTTTGCTCTCCTCTGGCTTGCAGACAACGATCATCTCCTGTTTCTCGAACTGATGGATACGGTAAACACCTCTCTCCTCAAGTCCGTGAGCACCTTTCTCTTTACGGAAGCATGGAGAATAGCTTGTAAGTGTTTTCGGAAGCTCTTCCTCCGGAATGATCTGGTCAATGAATTTACCGATCATGGAATGCTCACTTGTACCGATCAGGTAGAGATCCTCACCCTCGATCTTGTACATCATAGCGTCCATCTCAGCAAAGCTCATAACACCTGTAACAACGTTGCTTCTGATCATGAAAGGCGGTACACAGTAAGTAAATCCACGATTGATCATGAAATCTCTTGCGTAGGAAATTACTGCGGAATGAAGACGTGCGATGTCTCCCATCAGATAATAGAATCCGTTACCTGCAACACGTCTTGCGCTGTCAAGATCGATTCCGTCAAAGCTCTCCATGATATCTGTATGATATGGAACTTCGAAATCCGGAACAACCGGCTCACCGAATTTCTCGATCTCTACGTTCTGGCTGTCATCTTTACCGATCGGTACCGAAGGATCGATGATGTTCGGGATTACCATCATGTCTTTCAGAAGCTCTTCCTCAACCTCTTTCTCTCTCTGGGAAAGTTCCTCGATACGTGTTCCGGATGCAGCAACCTGTTTTTTAACCTCTTCTGCCTCTTCTCTTTTTCCCTGGCCCATAAGAGCACCGATCTGTTTGGAGATCTTGTTTCTCTCAGCACGGAGAGCCTCAACCTCCTGCTTAATCTCTCTGTTCTCTTTATCAAGTTCGAGAACCTTGTCAACCAGCTCCAGTTTGCTGTCCTGGAACTTATTGCGGATATTCTGCTTTACAACCTCCGGATTCTCTCTCACAAACTTAATGTCTAACATGATATTCCTCCTGTATTAAAAATATTCTTATTTTTGTTCCTTCTCAATCTCACCAAGTCCGAAGTTTACAGCTTTTCTCAGAGCTTCCACTTCTTCCTGGCTGAGGACAACATAGGACTCACCTTTTACAATCTCCTTTAAATAAAGAAAACAGTTGTCACGGCTGTGAACCGCATTCAGGATCAGACCTGTGTTATTCTTATCAAGAAGCGCCAGCGCAAAACTAAGTTTTCCGCCTACATCATCAAAGGCATCATACTTCTCAACACCATATTTGCTGAACATTACATTCAGATTTTTTTTGATAAAGCTGATGTCATGATCATGATCTTCCTTTGCCTCATACAGCCGGTCGATCTGTGCAAATTTTCTTACAAAAACTTTTTCCAGTGACTGTGCATCTCCGCCTCTCATAAACAGCTTATATTTCCGTTCCAGGCGGCTCAGACGCATATTGCTGCTCACCACATTAATCAGAAGAATGATGGTAAGGATCAGCAAAATAATGATCACAATCCCGGAATCAATTCCTATGCTTTCAAAAATTCCGCTCATTCTGCCTCCTATCTGATAGATTCGAACAGATCAATGATCCTCTCCAGTTCATCCCTGGAATAATATTCAATTTCAATTTTACCTTTGTTGTTTTTCTTTCGCTGAATGGATACCTTTGTTCCCATAATGCCTTTCATTTTTTCTTCCAAGCTTTCATAAATGGCATCCTCTGCGGTATTTCTCTCTGTTTTCTCTTTTTTTGCCGGAGAAACCAGATTTTTTACAAGTTTTTCCGTCTCACGGACACTGAGTTTCTCGTCAAAAACCTTCATGGCTGTATTTTCCTGAAGGGTTTCATCGGAAATTCCCAGAAGTGCTCTTGCATGGCCTGCAGAAATCATATCTGCAATCACCATTTCCTGCACTTTTGAAGTAAGCTTCAGAAGACGCATGGAATTGGTTACCGCTGTTCTGCTCTTGGCAACTCTGTCTGCGATTTCATCCTGTTTCAGGTGAAACTCTTCCATCAGACGTTTGTAGGCCATTGCTTCCTCTATAGGGTTCAGATCTTCCCGCTGAATATTCTCAATCAGAGAAATCTCCACGATCTCCTGGTCCGTAAACTCTTTTACCACAACCGGAACTTCCTTAAGACCAGCCATCTTGGCTGCTCTCCAGCGACGCTCTCCTGCTATGATCTCAAAATAATCCTTCTTATCTGATACCAGCAGCGGCTGAAGAACGCCATACTGTTTGATAGACTCAGAAAGTTCCATCAGTGCGTCCTCATCAAAATGCCTTCTCGGCTGATTCAGATTCGGTTCCACACTGGAAATTTTTACAAGACGTTCTGCCGCAGGTTTTTCCTGTGCTTCCGTTTTTTCTTTCTTTCCCGTAGATCTTGTCCTTTTTACAGTTTCCTTTGACGTTCCACCGGCTTTATTAGGAATCAGTGCATCCAGACCTCTTCCAAGGCCTCCTGTTTTTCTTGCAGCCATTATTCGCCCTCCCTGCTGATAACTTCTTCTGCCAGAAGACGATAGCTTTCTGCTCCTGTAGATCTTGAGTCGTACAGATTGATCGGTTTTCCATAGCTTGGAGCCTCTGCAAGTCGTACATTTCTCGGAATGATCGTTTTGTATATATTCTGATCCAGGTTTTCTTTTACATTCTCTACAACCTGGAGTGACAGATTTGTTCTGGCATCATACATGGTGAAGACCACGCCTTCGATTTTCAGACGTTTATTCAATCTGTCTCTCACCAGTTCGATGGTATGTATCAGCTGTGACAGACCTTCCAGTGCGTAATATTCACACTGAATCGGCACCAGAACAGAAGTTGCCGCCGTCAGGGCATTGATTGTCAGCATGCTCAGTGACGGCGGACAATCCATGATTATGTAATCATATTTCCGACGCAGTTTGTCAGTAATCTTTTTCAGGATATATTCCTTATCCTCAAGATCTACCAGCTCAATCTCAGCACCGGAAAGATTCATATTCGATGGTATCAGGTCAACATTATCTACTACGTTTTTTATAATGGTATCTTTGGTCTCTGCTTCTCCAAGCAGCAGCTCGTAAAGGGTATTTTCTACTGCATTCTTGTCTGCGCCAAGTCCACTTGTGGTATTTCCCTGCGGATCTATGTCAATGGCAAGAACCTTTTTCCCTTTTTCAGCAAGGCAGGCCGATAAATTAATCGCCGTTGTTGATTTTCCAACCCCGCCTTTCTGATTGGCAACTGCAATGATTCGTCCCATTTTACCCCTCCTTTTTTGTATTTTTTAAGGGATTTTTACTCATTGGATACCATTATAACACTTTTATTTTTAAACCGCCACATAATGTTTCACGTGAAACAATAGAAAATGGGTTTTGAATTATTTTATTTATTGTATAGTATACCCAAACCACAGTGCTCTTAAACTGCCCTTACAATACTCTGTTTTATTGCAAAACCACAGATGATTCTTCTCAGGGCAATGATTCCACTTCTCTCTTACAGTACTATAGCAGTTCCAGGAATGCCTCAAAAAGATCGGTCCCATACGTAATCTCCGTAATGATTCCACCTCCCTCCCACAGTATTTTTACTGTAATGCCACAGAACTGAACGCCAGCGTTTTTACCGGATTTTGCCTTACAATATGCTTGCTGTTCTTACTGCAAAACTGACCGCGCGTATTTCAGTACCTGCATGGCAGTTTTTTACATTTCTTACAATATGCAGCTCTTACTGCCTGGCACGTTCTGTTATGCATTTATGAATGCAATTATTTCATATTTTATTATCAGCAATTGCTGCTCTTTTTCAGCGTATATGCCCCCAAGTTTGTCACCATTTAACCAAATCAAGTAAGTCCCCTGCTTCAATTGCGAAAAACAATAAGCAGTGGGTGGGGGACTTGCTTGTATCAGGAGGAGTGCAAGCTCCTCCTGATAAACTGCGGAGCAGCTATTTGGTGTAGAGCTACGTAGCGAAGCGGATTGCGAATATCCGCTTGACCTGAATCAAGTAAGGCCCCACCCTCTGCTTATTTCTTTTCGTAATAGAATCAGGAGACTTACTTAATTCGATTGGATAGATAAAATCATTTACATTTGTCATGTAGTTATGTCTTGCTTCTATATATCGAATTACTCAAACGCCTCTCTATTTCCCTTCAGGATAAAAGCAAAAACAACTGATACTACGATGAAGAGCGAAATGTTGTAAAAGATTTTTTGGTATCATTTTAGAAAATATAATGGCATATTTTGATATATAGCAAAATGAAACAGCGATTTTTGGCGTATTTTAGGAATGTCTGATTTTTGCCGTTTTTATCATTTTTATATAATATATAGAAACTACAAGTTACTAAAAACGCTTATTTTACAAGCGTTTTATCGCTAGTATAGTTGAATTTATATTGTACAGGAAAAGCGTATTATTTTTTCATTTTAACCAGCAAGTTTCATTTTGTGCTATTCCTTTTTCCTGGTTATACGCCGCAAAGCGGCGTATTTATATTTTTTATTTCCGAAATATCCCATTATGTATTATTTGTCTCCTGTCCTCGTCAAAACCAGCTCAAACATAGCAGAAACACAGCAAAATAACAGCTCTCAGGCGCCCTAAAACGCCTCTTTTTTTCTATATATGGGCCGTCAAGTGGATATTCGTAATCCGTTTCGCTGCCTGCCCATAGCCGAATAACTACTTCGTAGCTTATCAGGAGGCATGTAGGCCATCCAGATCATTGTTAAGCAGGCATTTGCAGCAAAAACAGCATTATTTTTTCTATTTTTTCGTATCTTTCATCGTATTTTTAACCAAATCAAGTAAGTCCCCTGCTTCAATTGTGAAAAGCAATAAGCAGTGGGTGGGGATTTGCTTGTATCAGGAGGAGTGCAAGTTTCTCCTGATAAACTGCGGAGCAGTTATTTGGTTATGAGCAGGCAGCGAAGCGGATTGCGAATATCTGCTCGACTGCGTGCAGGTGCACATGACGGTGTTTGGGTGTTTTTGTGCGTTTTTATATATGTACTATAAATCGTACACATATATTATTGCGGTACTATAAACCGTACTTTTATATCGTTTTTAGCGTTAAACCTTCGTATTTTGACGTATTTCTTTTTTCATTTCCCACCTTCGCAGAAAAGTCCGATATATTGGACATATGTTTTTTCTTTTCTCATTCCATACTACTATCCCTTTTGTCAAATATCATTTTTTCTTTTCAAAATCTTTATGAATTCCCCCCTTGTTCTTCTTCTCTTATTCTCAGCTTATCTCTTTACACTATCGCCATATAATTTATCGATAAAAATCTCCGTCCCTACTCCATACCCCCGCAGATGCAGGCACGTTTGCGTTTAACTTAATCTTGCCGCTCTATTTCCTGAAATGCTATAATACAATCACGAACAATCTATCTATATCGAAAGGAATATTTCTATCATGAATCCAACCAACAAAGATCAGGCAAAGGCTCAATTAGATAAAACGCTTCAGGGAAATGACAAAATCGAAACTGCAATCGCTGCTCTCCAGCAGGATGCCACTGAAGAAATGCTGGCGCACGTTCTCACGGTAATTCGTCGCAGAATGAAAGAGTATGCTCAGCTGATCGTAGCTGTAGAACCACCAAAAGGTGATGGAAAGATTAATCTCCAGGCTATAAAAACCGGTGATGGAAAACAATGGTGGGCTGCTTTTACCAGTTTTGACGAAGAATTAAAAGGCAGCAGCCAGATCATGTCTACTTTCACAGCAGACATTGACAAAATTTTTCACGCAGCACTCCAGGAACCATCTATTGAAGGAGTAATCATCAATCCCTGGAACCGCACTATTATGCTGAATAAAACTTTAATCAATATTATTCTGGGAAATCCTGTATAATTTGACTCTCTGTATCCACAACCACAGCTATGGCAAGTGAAAACCGGCAGAGTATTTATTCACTCATAAACTGTGGTGCAATTTATTCGGTGCAGAGCTACGAGCAATGCGAGATGCAAATATCCGCTTGTCCAGTAGATAGCTGCACCTCCGTAAATAACTACAGCATCTATGGCATAATTGCTTTACATTTGTCAAAAAAAATCTCCTTCCTCTCACTAAGTGAAGCGGATATTCGCAATCTGCTTCACTACTTGCTCATAACCGAATAATTAACTACTTCGCAGTTTATCAGAAATTGCTTACACTCTTCCTGATACAATCAATCCCCCTGCTTATTGCTTTTCGCAATTGAAGCAGGGGACTTACTTGATTTGGTTAAAAAAGGAACTATTTGCCTGTATTACATGCAATATATGTTTCACGTGAAACATACACTGTAAAACAGTCAAGTAAATAAATTCATCCGCATTTATTACTTACTCATAACCGAATAACTGCTTCACGGTTGTATCAGGACCTGCTTGTGTTCCTGATACAACCTCATCCCTCCACACACCACATTTTGTTTCTCGTAGCTTCACAAGGAGATGGGAACTTTCCTGATTCGATATAAAAAATATCGCTCATTTTCTATCTTGTTTCACATGTTACCTTCCTTACTCCAATCTTACGACAAACGCATGAGTAAATAAATTGTGAACACACCCCTTTTCTAGTAAAATAA
>CAJLTE010000120.1 GCA_905209435.1 uncultured Blautia sp.
TATGCAGGTCTACGAATGACCACATCTCGAATTTTGTTCCATCATCAGGACCTACAGTTGTTACTGCAGTAGGTTCTCCCTCAGCCGGTTCTTCGCTCTCAGCAGCTTCTTCTGTTGTGTCTTCGTCATCTGCAAAGACATTCACTGCCATGCTCATGCTGGACACTGCCATAGCCGCAGTCATAAGTAATGCGAACAATTTTCTTCTCTTCATAAAAAGATCCTCCTTTTTTGCTTTTCCTTGCGCTCTTCCGGTTCCAATGATGCTATTGTACAAATACTATAATCAATTCGACTTTTTTTAAAATATGCAAGTTGTTATTTTGCTATGGTAATTTTGTACAACTTTTTTCTTTTTCGCTCCGGTTTATGTTGATATTATACAATTCATTCCTGTAAATGTCAATATATTTTTGATTTATTTTTATTATTTTAGATTTTATTAAAATAAATAATTGATATTTATTCGTCAATCTTACCACATTTCTGCTGTTTTCCTATGTTTATTTTACCAGTTTTATGGTAAAATAAGTAATCAAAACGTATTTTTCTAAATATTATTGTTTAGCATTCTATACCTGAAAACAAGTCGAAAAAGGAGGTTTTTTGTATGAAATCCTGCTCTATTGAAGATGGCCTTACAATTTTTAAAGCTCTCGGATCTCCCGTCCGGGTCAGAATTCTGCGCCTGATCCAGGAGAAAGAAGGTTTAAACATTAAGCAACTTGCACAAACACTTCAAATCCCGATTACAACTTTGTCTCCTCATCTTGGTCTGCTGGAAGAAGCCGGGTTAATCGAATTTCAGGACGAAGCACTAAATCACGGTACCCAGAAGCGCTGCTATGCAGCAAAGGACTGGGAACAGCTTCTGGTAGACTTTACCCTCTCCCGTTCTAATCTGCAAATTTACAGCGCAGAGCTCGGTGTTGGACAGTTTTCAGATTTCTCCGTAACTCCTACCTGCGGCATGGCTACTGCTACATCATTTGTCGGCCAGCTGGATCAGCCTCGCTATTTCGTCCATCCAAGCAGCTATCAGGCACGAATCGTCTGGTTTACTACCGGATATCTGGAGTATATCCTGCCCAACTTCATTCCGGACAACAGTGTAATTGAAGAATTGACACTCTCTTTTGAGATCAGCTCTGAAGCGCCCAGATTCTGTGATGTGTGGCCTTCTGATATTACCTTTTCCCTGAACAGTATGATTCTGGGTACATGGACCAGTCCCGGAGATTACGGTGACCGCAGAGGAAAATATAATCCTGACTGGTGGTTTCCATTTCTCAACCAGTATGGTTTATTAAAAAAACTGACAATTACTCCTGAGGGAACTTTTCTGGACGCAGAAAAGCTGTCCGATGTTTCCACCAGACAGCTTGCCCTTACTGATCAATCTGTTATAAAGTTTCGTTTTTCAGTCCTGCCAGGAGCTGAAAATCCCGGAGGATGTACCCTGTTTGGTGCAGGTTTCGGAGATTATGACCAACATATCCGCATTACCATTGGATATCATCCCAGATAAATTTCCTACGGTAAAAGATATTTTACACCCCAGATTGTTTCATTGTTTTCACCTTTTGCACTGAAGCACATCGTATTATTACCTGCCTCGTCAGTCATTTCCAGTGTAACACCTGTGTAAGTGTTTTCGCCAAGAGTCACGTTAATATATGGTGTGCCTTCTTCTGTGCTCCAGGCCCCGTCCAGTTCTTCTCCTGTGACGGTTCCGTCTGCGTTAAGCTGGATTTTCTGTGGTTTATGCACTTTGTCAGAAATATCTGTACCATGATCTACCAGATAGAATGTCCCCTGAATCTCATCCACAGAATATCCATCCTCTTTCAAAGTCTCGCCGCTGGTCGCAAAAGGCGCTGCAACAAGCCAGCCATCTTTGGTACGGAATAACTGATGAACACGCGGTTCATGGAGTTCTCCTGTCTTGGCAAAACGCTGATGATAAACCAGATATAATTTGCCGTCTTCATCTTCAAATGAGGTCTGTCCGCCAGGTGCCATATAGGTCTGGGTAAGACTTGGAAAAGTATAATTTCCCATCATTTTCAAACCATGATCCTTGTGTTCTACAAAAAGATACATATCCTTTCCTGCTGCATCAGTATAGGTTCCGTCTACTGTATCACAGCGGAAAAGACGTATCTGATATCCGCCTTTTGCCTGCAGATTTCCGTAGGAAAGAAACAGATAATAATACCCACTGGTCTTATCGTACATGATGTGCGGACCCTCAATAGAATTGTGATAACCGCCAAGGAGTTTCTTGCCATAGTAACTGTCTACGTGATTTTCTTCGTCTGCTTCCGGATAAATCGGATATCCTGTCTCTTCATCAATTTCAATCAGGAAAATACCACCGGACCAGGAACCGTAAACCATCCACATCCGGCCGTCTTCATCATAAAAAACATCCGGGTCAATACAGTTCGGCCAGTTATTGTTATCATAAGCTGCCGCTGTATATGGTCTTGGATCTGTTCCCATCAATTCTTCGATGTTGTTTTCTTTTACATCATGATAGCTGTATCCGGAGTACAGAAAAGTATCCTGGTAATGGTATGGTCCTTCGATATTATCTGCTGTTGCAAAGCAGATATTGGATTTCACATAGGAAGATGTGGTGCAGAAATACATTACATATTTTCCCATTTTTTTATTGTATATAACATCTGGCGCCCATACAGAATAGCCACCTTCCTCATTCTTTCCTACATAGGCAAATGCTGCCGGATCACCGTCTTCTTCTCCGTCAAAAAGATTATCAAACAGCTTGTTGTCTGCATTGACCCCAGAAGAAAAACTGGTCCAGTTTCTGAGATCTGTAGATTTTGCAGACTCCATATGAGAGCCAAAAATATAATAAATACCATTATCCTTGATGATGGACGGATCATGCACAGAAGCTCCGGCTGAGAAACCGCCTTTCTTAATCTGACTCTCAATATCATCTGTGGTATCAGCAGATTCTTCTGCAGATAATTCAGTCTCTGTATTTTCTGTTGTTTCTGCAGCATATACGCCCTGTGATCCCAGAAGCATCATCCCTGTCAGTCCCAGAATTATTCCCCATTTTTTTCTCATACACATTCTCCTGTTTTTCAAATTAGTCTTCGTAAGAAAATACCGGTGCACCTGTTTTCTCATCCCATCGGATTTTCATCAGCATGGCATGACGATTTGGATTATACAGCGGATCCCCTACGATTTCTGCCTCTGTTCTTGCATGATAAACCATAATTGGATTTCCCTCCTCGTCTACAGTGAAGGAATTGTGCCCCGGTCCGTAGATTCCTCTGGACTCATCTGTGCTAAGAACCGGATAACGTTCTTTTGTCCAGGATTTGGGATCAAGAAGGTCTGCATCTTCATCTGCTGTCAGCATTCCCATACAGTATGCAATACCTGTCTCAGATGCAGAATAGGTAAGATAAATTTTACCTTCATGATGGATAACTGCAGGTCCTTCATTTACCCAGAATCCAACTCTTTCCCAGTCATAATCCGGTGTTGTGAGAAGTACCTGAACCGTTTTTAACTTGTATGGTGTTTCCATTTCACCGATGTAAAGATTGGAAATCTGTTTGCCGACTCCTACTTTTTCTGCCCATACATAATAATGTTTTCCCTTGTTTTCAAATACAGTTGCATCCAAAGAAAAGGCTTCAAAAGAAAATTCATCTTCATCTGCACGCCCCATCTTACCTTTCTCTGTCCAGGTTCCTGTAAGAGGGTCTGCATCTGCGCATTCCAGTACATACGGGCGGATTGCCCAGATATCATTCTTATCTCCGCCTGCAAAATAGATGTACCATTTTCCCTCCAGATAGTGAAGTTCCGGTGCCCAGATATGTTTACTCATAATTCCTTCTTCATGCTTCTCCCAGACCGTAACTTCTTCTGCGTCTTTCAGTCCTGCCAGAGTTTCGCTTCTTCTCAGTACAATTCGATCATAAGCAGGTACAGATGCTGTGAAATAATAAGTTCCATCTGTGTGACGGTAAACATATGGGTCAGCCCTCTGCAGAATCCATGGCTCATTGTATTTAAGTTCTTCACTCATTGTTTATATCCCCCTTCGTTTTTGCGTTTTATTTTAGATTAATATAAAGTATTTTTTATATATTTAAAAGTGTAACGCATTTTTCAGAAAATATCAACTATATTTTTTTCTTTTCATTGCACATTTTTTTCGGATTCGTTATAATTTATCGTAAACGCTGAAAACGGCTGAACGTTACCAGATCCGAAGCCGTTGAAGATGTACTCTAAATTCAGAAAGGGAAATCCGTTATGTTGTATATTAAAAGTCTGGAACAGGCAGTCCCTGTTTTTAAGGCCCTTGGTTCCGAACTCCGTGTACGGTTGATCCAGATTCTTCTTGAGCATCAGGAAATGAATATGAACGAGCTGGCTTCCAGTCTGGGAATTACCAACGGTGCCCTGACCAGCCACGTAAAGAAACTGGAAGAAGCCGGAATTCTTGCGATCCTGCCAGAGCATTCCGGTCATGGCAACCAGAAAGTCTGCCGCATTAATGTTGACAAGATCCTGGTTGACATTGCCTCCAACAATGACAGCACAGCTGAGGACAGCTACTCTATTGATATTCCGATCGGCAATTATTTTAATTATTCTGTTTATCCAACCTGTGGTCTTTCTACTACCGAGAATCTGATCGGCGAGGTAGATGATCCGCGTTACTTTGCTCATCCCAGCCATGTGGATGCAAGAATCCTGTGGTTTGGTCGGGGATTTATTGATTACCGTATCCCGAATATGCTCCCTCCTGGACAAAAAATCGACCGTCTTACACTCTCCTTTGAAATCAGTTCAGAAGCTCCGGGAGTCAACAGTGACTGGCCATCCGATATTTCATTTTTCCTGAATAATACAAAAATCGGAACATGGACAAGCCCCGGAGATTTTGGTGATGTTCATGGTATGTTTACTCCTGACTGGTGGTTTCCAAACTGGAATCAGTATGGTCTGCTGAAGATGCTTGTTATTGACCGTCACGGTACTTTTATCGATGGTCTGAAGATTTCAGATGTGAATACTCAGCAGCTTACTTTTACCTCTCAGGATGATATGGTATTCCGCTTCCAGGTAGATGAACCATCCCAGAACATCGGTGGTCTGACACTCTTTGGCAAAGATTTCGGAAACTATAATCAGGATATTAATGTGAAAGTGCATTATACTCCGAATGTGTAAACAAGAAATAAAAAAATATCGTAACTGTTCCGTATTGTCGCAGTTACGATATTTTTTATTATTTATTCTCCGCGCATCCAGACTCTCATCTGGTTTTCTCCGCGGTTGCCCCATGTGTAATATGGCACTGCAGTCAGTGTCGCAAGTGTCCTCACCGGTGATACTTCGCTGTACAGAGAATCTCCTACCGTCTCCAGCTTACGTGCTTTAATCCTGAGCAGAACACAGCCTTCCAGCAGACCTTCTTTGCAGATTTCCTCTTCTGTCCTTGCATCTTCAAAAATATGATAAGACTGAAGCAGTCCCGGATTGTCCACACCCTCAAAGCAATAGACGATCGGACCACGCATAAATGCCACACAGCCTGCATCTTCTCTTACTTTAAGATTCGCATAGATCTTACGGATCTTCATAGGGAAAACAAGTTCTACTACATCATTTTCCCACACTCGCTTAAGAATCAGATAACCTTTTTCCACATTAGCAGTGATATTCTCCACTTTTCCGTTAATACGCACCTGCACACTGCCCGGGCGTACCCAGGATGGAATGTGGATTCCCAGAATAGTTGCTTCTTCTGTTTTTCCGGTTACATGATAGGTCACTTTGCCATCCCATGGATAGTTGCTCTCTACAGTTACATCCAACTTATCAAAGTGTGCTTCTGTGCCTGCCGGAATATGAGAATAAACGCCATCTTCTGTCTCACTCCACAAATATTTGCCAAGAGACATCAGCAAACGGACCACATTTGGAGGACAGCATGCGCAGGTATACCAGCCCGGACGCTCCGGCAGAACGTGTTTATGTCCATACAATTTTCCGCTGACTCCCGGCTCGGTTTCCAGTGGATTTACATAGAAAAATCTCTTTCCATCAAGCTGCATTCCACTGATAATTCCATTGTAAAGCGCACGCTCCATCACGTCCGCATAGCGTCCGTCCATCACATTATCAAGCATTTTTCTTGCAAAAAATACCAGTCCGATGGATGCACAGGTTTCTGCATAAACGGTATCGTTCGGCAGGTCATAATCAATAGTAAACGCTTCTCCGTCTACAGTGCTGCCGATTCCTCCGGTAATATACATTCTCTTCTGGGTCATGTTCTCCCAGAGATCACAGCATGCCTGATAGAGCTTTTCATCTTTGTAAAGAGAAGCCAGTTCTGCCATAGCAGTGTACATATACACCGCACGGACGCTATGTCCCACTGCTTCTTTCTGTTCATAGACAGTGGCATGGACCTGGTTATACTCTCTATTATTCACATCCATATCAAAGTGAACCCAGCCTCTTTTTTCCTTTTCTTTTACAAAGTAATCCGGATCTTTTCCACGCTGTTCAATGAAATATCTGGCAAGGTTTCTGTAGCTTTCTTTTCCGGTTACTTCGTAAAGGCGCAGAAGTCCCAGTTCAATTTCCTGATGTCCCGGAATCCCCGGTTCTTTACCTTCTTCTGTTCCGAAACGTTTCTCAATGTGCTCTGCCATACGCTCCATGACATGAAGCAGACGATCTTTTCCAGTTACTTCGTAGTATGCTGCCGCAGCTTCCATCATATGCCCTGCGCAATATAATTCATGACATTCCTGCAGATTCTGCCAACGATGTTCGGGCTCTTTAATTGTAAAAAATGTATTCAGATATCCATCATCCTGCTGTGCTTTTTCAATGATCTCAATAACCTTATCTGCACGTTCTTCCAGTTCAGGATCCGGACGGACTTCCAATGCATATGCCACGCCTTCCAGCCATTTGGCAACATCACTGTCCTGAAAAACCATTCCATAAAACTCGCCCTCTTCCAGGCCTGCTGCAATACGGAAGTTTGCCAGTGCATGGCTCTTCTCCACTCCCGGAATCTCATCATTTAATATTTTCTCCTGATAAGGAATGACTGTATCCATTACCAGTTCCTGATATCCATGCCAGAACGCATCTGTCACTTTTACCTTATTTAACAAACTTTCTCTCATTTCTGCGCCTCCCATTTTGCCGGAAGATCCGGACATTTTCGCACCTTCTGTACAGCCCGCAGTTCCACAAAGCATCCACAGAGTCTGCACATCCCATTCATCAACCGGTCACAGGTGCTGCATATGTTCAGTCTTTTCTCGTAGGCCCGCTGATCTACTTTCAGATCCTCATCCATACGCTGGATATAGCGTGACAGATCCTCATAAAAAGCTTCTTCATTATTCTGTTCAGGCAAACATTTCCTGCACACACGCAACTTCCCGTTCATACCTTAGTCTCCTTTTTTTGTTTCTGATTATCTTACTTCCAGGTGAAGAACGCTGCACTTAGGAATTGTAAATTTAATTCCTTCTGCTGTTTTTTCTACTTCATTAAATTCTTTTACACGAACCTGATCTGGTGTTTCAAATGTGTTCATTTCGTGCATTTCGCCGTGTACAATCTCACCTTTGACTTCATTTACCTGATAATCTGTAAGAATAGTTCTGATTTCATAATCTTTGTCAAGAGACAGGTTTGTCAGCGTGATATGTACAGCTCCGTCCCCTGCTACAGACACGGATTCTGTCAGGTTCGGTACCTGCCATTCATCTTCCACACCGATGGTTTCTGTCTCAACAGAACTGTCTACAAGCATTGCATCCTGATGATATTTATACATATCAAATACATGATAAGTTGGTGTCA
>CAJLTE010000121.1 GCA_905209435.1 uncultured Blautia sp.
TTGGTAACAAAAAATGCCGTATTTATGCGGCTTGTGGCGTTTTGCAAACGCCTATTGACCACATACTAAGAGAGGATAATCTCATTGCAGATTGTTCTCTCTTTTTTTAACCAAATCAAGCAAGTAGCGAAGCGGATTGCGAATATCCGCCTGACTTAAGAATATGATGTCGGGATCAAAAGATAATTTTGATATCTGTTTGACTAAAAATGTAAATTAAATAAAGAAAGGATGTGCGGTAATGAACAGAAGAAAAAAATACAGGTTTTTTGTCATATGTTGTCTTGCATTGGATCTGCTGGCGATCATGCTGTTAGGGTACCGGTATCTGGACAGGAAGATACCCGATGAAATCCAGGTGTCCAGAGGAAGTGGTGAACAGGCTGAAGATGTGACGGAAGTTCTCTCTGCACCATTGGTCACATTTGAGGATGCTGTCACAGTTTCACAGGACGGGGGATATATTCTGCCCTGTAAATTGCTTGGTTATATTCCGTTCAAGGAGGTAAAAGTAACTCCGGTAGATGATCAGGAAGTCTATGTCAGTGGAAGCACAATAGGAATTTACATGGAAACAGATGGTGTTCTTGTAATTGACACAGGTGAGATTCAGGATCAGAATGGGGAAATAAAAGAGCCTGCCAAGAACATCGTCAGGCAGGGAGATTATATTGTCTCATTTAATGGACAGAAGATTTCTACAAAAAAAGAATTAATCAGTGATATAGCAGAACTTGATGGAAATGCAGTTACGCTGGAAGTAAGCCGTGAGGGAGAAAGCATCCCTGTATCTGTAACGCCTGTAAAAGACACGAAAGGTGATTATAAACTGGGCATCTGGGTACGGGACGACACCCAGGGAATCGGAACTCTTACTTACGTAGACCAGAACGGAAATTACGGTGCCCTGGGTCACGGAATCAGTGATATAGACACAGCGCAGCTTCTGAATATCCGAAAGGGTGCGCTTTATAAAGCACAAATCCTTGCGATAAACAAAGGTACAAAAGGAAACCCTGGGGAACTGGCAGGGTTTATACGCTATGACGATAGGAACATCCTGGGAACTATTGAGGTAAACAGTAAAAATGGAATATACGGTCAATTTACACAAACTGCAGAAAGTGGAATTACTTTAAAAAAGATGCCAATTGCGCATAAACAGGAAGTAAAAACAGGATCTGCTGCAATTCTTTGCAGTGTGGATGGTCAGGTAAAGGAATACGACGCAGAAATTAAAAGAATCGATCTGAATCATGAAGATACGAATAAGAGCTTTGTAATACAAATAACAGATGAAGAACTTCTTGAGGCTACAGGCGGGATCGTGCAGGGACTCAGCGGAAGCCCGGTTTTGCAGGATGGAAAAGTGATCGGAGCAGTAACTCATGTGTTTGTCCAGGATTCTACCAGCGGATATGGGATATTTATAGAAAATATGCTGTGTAATACCAGAAAGCAGGTAAAATAGACGGATCTGAACCAGGGAAGGCGGTGATTCGGAATGAGTTGCATCTTCCCTGTAAAAAAATCTGCGATATACCCGCCGAATGTCCTGATTGTCGTCAAGATAAAAATCGATTGCTGTCCAAAGATATCCAACTTTGCTGAAAAACGAAAACGAGGAAAAAATAAAGTAAAAAATGGTCGACAGAAAATAGGACGAACTCCCCTGTTTCGGCTTGATTTCTCCATTATCATTCCTCTATAATATGTGATGTGCCGAAAAAAGAAAACATATTTGTAGAAGAATCAGGGAGGAGATAGCCTCATGGAAAAATTAAATGTGGCAGTTGCGGATGATAATGAGAGAATGGTGGAAGTACTTGGACAGATCATAGAAGAAGATAAAGACCTTGAACTGGTGGGAAAAGCACATAACGGAGAAGAAATCTGCAACATTATACGTGAAAAAGAGCCTGATGTTGTTGTTTTGGATATCATTATGCCGAAAATGGATGGCCTGGCTGTAATGGAAAAATTTGCTCATGACAAAAGTCTCAAAAAAGTGCCGGCTTTTATCGTGGTTTCTGCTGTAGGACAGGAACGGATCACGGAGGATGCATTTAATCTTGGTGCCGATTATTATGTGCTGAAGCCTTTTGATAACAAAATGCTGATCAACCGGATCAAACATGTACGTCGCGCAGGTACGCGAAGGTTGAGAGAAATCAGCCGCCAGCAGGAGAATACACAGGAGAAACCTGTTCCGGTGAGAAATCTGGAGACTGATGTGACAAACATCATTCACGAGATCGGTGTGCCTGCCCACATTAAAGGCTATCAGTATCTGAGGGATGCGATCATCCTTTCTGTAAATGATATGGAGATGCTAAATTCCATCACAAAAATACTCTATCCGACCATTGCAAAAAGACACCAGACGACAGCAAGCAGGGTGGAACGCGCGATCAGACATGCCATTGAGGTAGCATGGAGCAGAGGAAAAATGGACACTATTGACGAACTTTTTGGTTATACAGTCAGCACTGGAAAAGGAAAACCGACGAATTCAGAATTTATTGCTCTGATCGCAGATAAAATCAGACTGGAATATAAAAATCGCTCTTTCCAATAGTCATATTTTGGAGTATAATTATATAACAAAGGCTACCAAGGAGGGTTTTTCGCATGAAAAATATTTTATTTGCAACATCTGAAGCAGTTCCATTTATAAAAACAGGAGGTCTTGCAGATGTAGCAGGCTCTTTACCGAAATATTTTGACAAGAGATATTTTGACATTCGTGTGATCTTACCGAAATATGCATGTATGAAACAGGAATGGAAAGATAAAATGGAATATATCACACATTTCTACATGGATCTTGGATATAAGAATTGCTATGTAGGAATCATGCATATGGAATATGAGGGTATTCAGTTCTATTTTATTGATAATGAGTACTACTTCAGCGGGCCGAAACCATATGACAGCGCACCGTGGGATCTGGAGAAATTCGCGTTCTTTTCAAAAGCTGTGTTATCTGTACTTCCGGTTATCAGCTTCAGACCGGACATCATTCACTGTCACGACTGGCAGACAGGTCTCGTGCCGGTATATCTGCACGACAGCTTCCAGCAGAATGAATTCTTCTGGAATATCAAGACTATTATGACAATACATAACCTGAAATTCCAGGGTGTATGGGATGTAAAAACTGTTCAGAATATTACAGGACTTTCTGACTATTACTTTACAGCGGACAAGCTGGAAGCCTATAAAGATGCCAACTTCCTTAAAGGAGGTATCGTATTTGCAGACGCGGTTACAACTGTAAGTAATACCTATGCTGAAGAAATCAAAACACCGTTCTATGGTGAGAAACTTGACGGCCTGATGTGTGCCCGTGCAAACAGTCTGCGTGGTATTGTAAACGGAATTGACTATAATACATTCAATCCGGAAACAGACCCATATATCACCAAGACATATAATGCAACTACATTCAGAAAAGAAAAAGTTAAAAATAAAATTCAGCTTCAGAGAGATCTCGGTCTGGAAGAGAATCCAAAGGCAATGATGATCGGTATTGTTTCACGTCTGACAGATCAGAAAGGCTTCGATTTGATCGCGTATGTAATGGATGAGCTCTGTCAGGATGCAGTGCAGATTGTAGCTCTTGGAACAGGTGATGAGCGCTATGAGAATATGTTCCGTCACTTTGACTGGAAATATCATGGAAAAGTATCTGCACAGATTTATTATGATGAAACAATGTCCCATCGTATTTATGCAGCATCTGATGCATTCCTGATGCCGTCCTTATTTGAGCCATGTGGTTTAAGCCAGCTGATGAGTCTCCGCTATGGTACACTTCCGATCGTCAGAGAAACAGGCGGACTTAAAGATACTGTTGAACCGTACAATGAATTTGAAGGAACAGGTACAGGATTCTCATTCAGAAATTACAATGCGCATGAAATGTTGGCTACTGTACGTAATGCAGAAAGAATCTTCTACGATAAAAAACGCGAGTGGAATAAGATGGTTGACCGTGCTATGGCAGCAGATTTCTCATGGAATAATTCTGCACGTCAGTATGAAGAAATGTATAACTGGCTGATCGGTGATAAACTAGAATAAAGTATATATTTGTAAACTATATATGTGAACTACGAAAGAGCAGGGAATATCACAGAGGGTATTCCCTGCTTTAAGTATTTTTATGTGTTTCTGACAGCGGCATTCCGATAGTTACTGGGCGCAGGGTGAACAGTAACTTCCGATAACAAAATTGTACAGGGGCGGAACAAAAAAGCTTGACATCCGTCCTGAAGTATAATACTATAATGAATAGAAAACGAACATAAGTTCTGAATATGCTTAAGGAGATTATATAAATGATAAATGAAGAGAAACAGAAAGCGCTGGAAGCAGCACTTGGACATATTGAGAAACAGTATGGTAAAGGATCTGTAATGAAACTTGGAGAATCCGGAGCGAACATGCAGGTAGAGACTGTTCCGACCGGTTCATTAAGTCTTGATATTGCACTTGGAGTAGGTGGTGTACCTAAGGGACGTATCATCGAGATCTATGGACCGGAATCCAGTGGTAAGACAACCGTTGCGCTTCATATGGTAGCAGAGGTACAGAAGAGGGGCGGAATCGCAGGTTTCATTGATGCAGAGCATGCATTAGATCCTGTTTATGCCAAGAATATAGGTGTAGACATTGACAACTTATACATATCACAGCCGGATAACGGTGAGCAGGCTCTGGAGATTACAGAGACTATGGTGCGTTCCGGTGCAGTAGACATAGTAATTGTCGACTCTGTGGCTGCTCTGGTACCGAAGGCGGAGATTGACGGAGACATGGGTGACAGTCATGTAGGTCTGCAGGCGCGACTGATGTCACAGGCACTCCGTAAACTTACAGCAGTTATCAGTAAGTCTAATTGTGTGGTTATTTTTATCAATCAGCTTCGTGAGAAAGTCGGTGTTATGTTTGGTAACCCAGAGACAACGACAGGTGGACGTGCGTTGAAGTTCTATTCTTCTATCCGTCTGGATGTCCGCAGAGTGGAGACACTGAAACAGGGCGGTGAGATGGTAGGTAACCATACCAGAATTAAAGTTGTGAAGAATAAAGTGGCTCCGCCATTTAAGCAGGCTGAGTTTGATATTATGTTTGGAACCGGTATTTCCAAAGAAGGAGACATCCTTGATCTGGCGGCAGACTGCGGCATTGTAAATAAGAGTGGTGCATGGTATGCATATAATGGCGATAAGATTGGCCAGGGCCGTGAGAATGCGAAGCTGTTCCTCAAGGAGCATACAGATATTTGTGATGAAATTGAGAAGAAAGTAAGAATTCAGTATCATCTTCTCCCGGATGAAGCAGGACAGGAGAAAGAGACTGCAGCAGCATCGAATGCAGAGCAGGATAGTACTGAGGAATAATAATGGGAAATTCGTCGGGAGATCTGAGAGAATTTCTCAGAAATGCAGAGAACTTAAAAAGGCGTTCTGCAGAAAATCAGAATCATCAGAAGAAATCAATAGAGGAACCTGAAGAATACAGAGACGCAAGGCGTAAAGCCATGCGTCTCTTAGAACATATGGACCGCACAGAGAAAGGACTGAGGGACAAGCTGCGGCAGGCAGGTTTCAGTCAATTGGCGGTAGACTATGCGTTGTCATATGTAGAATCATACGGCTATATAGATGATGAGCGTTATGCCAGAACCTATATCGCATACAGAATGAATACTAAGAGCCGCCAGAAAATCATACAGGAACTGATAAGTAAAGGCGTAGATAAAGAAACTGCAGCTGCAGCCTGGGAAGAAGAGGCGGCGTTAAATATGCCTGATGAGAGAGAAATCCTGTACCGGACAATTGAGAAAAAATATTGTCCTGATACTGAGCTCAATGAAAAAGAAATGCGTAGATTACAGGGATATCTGATAAGGCGTGGATTCAGTTATTCAGATATAAAAAGTGCGCTTGAGAATATGAATATCCGGACAATTACTCAATGGTAATATTCTACGGAATATGTTTTTCAGAGGTCAGACCAGACAGCCTCAGAAATCGGAAAAATATTCAAACATTTCATTCGAAAAACTTGACATAAGTATGAAAAAAAGATAAACTTGTATTGTTGTATTGTACAATGAAAACAAAATAAGGAGGTGCTCCTGTGACAACAACAATTATTGTTGCAATTGTCGCTGTGGTAGTCGCGCTACTTATTGCAGTTCCTGTTACTTGCAAAGTCGCTGTGAACAATAAAATCCAGAAGGATGCCGAGATTGTTGGGACAGCAGAAGACAAAGCAAGAAGCATCATAGATGAAGCTCTGAAAACAGCTGAGACTAAAAAAAGAGAAGCTTTATTGGAAGTGAAGGAAGAATCTCTCCGTACTAAGAATGAACTGGAGAAAGAAACCAAGGAACGTAGAAATGAACTGCAGAAGTATGAAAACCGTGTATTAGCCAAAGAATCCGCGGTAGACAAGAAAGCAGATGCAGTAGAGAGGCGTGAAGCGGAATGCACAGCGAGAGCAGCTGAGGTGCAGAAGAAAGAAAAACGAGTAGAAGAACTTGAGCAAAAAGGAGTACAGGAACTGGAACGAGTTTCAGGTCTTACCTCCGAACAGGCAAAAGAAGAATTACTCAGATCCGTTGAAGACGATGTAAAAGTGGATGTTGCCAGACTCTACAGAGAACTGGAGAGCAGAGCAAAAGAAGAAGCAGGAAAGAAAGCCAAGGAATATGTAGTTAATGCCATTCAGAAATGTGCAGTTGACCATGTTGCCGAGACTACGATTTCCGTTGTTCAGCTTCCAAGCGATGAAATGAAGGGAAGAATCATTGGTCGTGAGGGTCGTAACATTCGTACACTGGAAACACTTACAGGTGTAGATCTTATTATCGACGATACACCGGAAGCAGTTGTATTATCTGCATTTGATCCGATTCGTCGTGAAATCGCACGTGTAGCTCTTGAGAAACTGATCGTAGATGGACGTATCCATCCGGCCAGAATCGAAGAGATGGTTGAGAAAGCACAGAAAGAAGTAGAAGCACAGATTCGTGAAGATGGTGAGAATGCTGCGATGGACGTTGGCGTTCATGGTATTCATCCGGAATTGCTCAAACTTCTTGGTCGTATGAAATTCCGTTCAAGTTATGGACAGAATGCGTTAAGACATTCTATTGAAGTAGCTCAGTTATCCGGAATGTTGGCCGGCGAAGTTGGGGTTGATGTCCGTATGGCTAAGAGAGCCGGTCTTCTTCATGATATCGGTAAATCTATTGACCATGAGGTAGAGGGTTCACATATCCAGATCGGAGTGGATCTCTGTAAGAAGTATAAGGAATCTCAGATCGTTATCAATACGGTTGCATCTCATCATGGTGACTGTGAACCGGAATCTCTGATCGCTTGTATCGTACAGGCTGCAGATGCTATTTCGGCAGCAAGACCTGGTGCAAGAAGAGAGACACTGGAGACTTATACAAATCGTCTGAAACAGCTGGAAGATATTACGAACCAGTTTAAAGGCGTTGATAAATCTTTTGCTATTCAGGCAGGTAGAGAAATCCGTGTAATGGTAGTACCGGAGCATATTAATGATGCTGATATGGTTCTTCTGGCACGCGATATTGCGAAACAGATCGAAGCAGAACTTGAATATCCTGGACAGATCAAAGTTAATGTGATCCGCGAAAGCAGAGCAGTTGACTACGCAAAATAAATAGTTCTTTGCATATATAAGCTACATAGATTGTATAGAGATATACAGTTTATGTAGCTTTTTTGTGTCATAGGAAATTACTTCGTAATGTTCCTATGACATAAAAAGCCCTCCGGGCAG
>CAJLTE010000122.1 GCA_905209435.1 uncultured Blautia sp.
CTCTGAGGTATTTTCAATTTTCAACATCCACGCTTTTTATTATACAGGAAGCTCCGTTGATTTCTACTATAAGCTTTGGCAAAGCACCACGTCCGTGTGATATAGCGCTGTTATATCGAATGGACATAAGAGTGTGTCTTACTGGTTTTTTTATATAGTTTCAGATTTTTTGCTTATCTTTTTACTCATTTTCTTCCAAATTGTCCCAAGGTTTCAGGCCCATTTCCTCTCAGGTGACACCATACGGTGCACCTCCGAAGGTATAACCGGTGATAAAGAAAATTTTCAATATGCTGACTATCGTCCTGGCGTTGGCATCAACGAATAGCTGCATTTTTCAACTCATTCTCAATCCATGTCATGATCACGTCAACAAGATATGCTTGCTGAACCTGGCTTAATTCCCTGCCAGGCTGTATTTTATGCCATTTTCGGATGCATTCCCGGCAGCAGGTCGCAGTTGCATGCTGTGCGATGAACACAGGGTGACCACGCATAGGCGTTTGCTTTCCGTCATTTGGGATATATGCAGGAGCTTCCCGCTTTGCAATGAAATCTTCTGCGTGTTTCCGGATCGTATCCAGTCCTTTTTCATGAATGTAATCAATATCCTTCTGCTTAAGATGAAAGCTGCTTCGAAACCTGGAATTTCCAAGCCCCTCAAACAGCTGTTTATACCATTCTTCCTTTGTCACAAAAACTCACCGCTTTCTATTATGAAAAAAGATTCTGCTGCTCATATTTCATCTGCCCAATGACTGGTGCGAAATCGGTCGGACGGATATCTTTTCGTGTTGGATGGATTTTCTGATCTATTTTTTGTATCACTTTGATTATTTCTTCCATCATATCTGGAACAACATAATATCTGCTGCACATACTTCTCTCCTATTTCAGGATTTTTTTGATCTGCTTATCCGTTGCTTCCGGATAAAGGAGATGCATTTGATCAACAATTTTTCTCCAGGATGCCTGTGGATCTTCCTTATAGCAGGAAGTGACATGATTGTATCCATAAATGTGTTCCGGAGAAGAATACACTGCCACATCCCATCCGTATTCCACACCCTTTCGGTTGATTCTTTTCCGAAAATCGCAGTTACACAGATATGTCTGCATCATAAGGCTGGTAATGGCTCCGTCAAATCCCTTTTCGCCATCTTTTCCAAATCCAGCCAATTTTTTCAATTCGTAGGAGTAGATTTCTGCATCATTTTCCATAAAATGATCCATAATATTCTTATGTTTGATCGGTGCTTTTTCATCCTCAAACAGAGCATCAAAATCATAGCCGTCCCTGCGGTAGTTGGCAAATACCGGCAGCCATTTTTTGGAAATAAACCCGGCTTTTTTGGCAAAGAATTTTCCGTAAAGAACATCATGTCTTTTGGCAATGGCAATCCTCCATCTCCACGGATCCCTCACCGGATCATCAGACCACCAATATTCTGCCACTGTCCGTTCCTCCAGAGAAAACCCCGGAATTTCGTTCTTAAAAAGAGGAAGAAAACCAACCCGGTTGATATATTCGACTGCCTCATCCACACCGTGGATGCATTTCGGATCCTCCCATGTTACTCCATGAATGATCCACTCTGCTGCTTCGTTTCCCATGGCTTTTTCCTTTCTGTATTATGCTGTCTTTATTATATCACAGATATGTGTATCTTGTCAGAAAAAGGCCACCGAGTTATTTGTACCTAAAATGAATTCTTAAAGGGGTTTTGGAAATGCTGTTTCCATTTATTTCCCCAAAATATACTTCCTATGTGCAGGGATTTAGGATGCTCAATTTATCCGCAGCCTTTTCTGTTTGACGGTGTATTATGCTCTCCGTGGAATCAGTTAATCCATGATAATTCATCATTTTGTATGGAACAGTTAAGTGCCATACACTGAAAAAAGGAGCCCAAATGACTCCTTCTTCCAATACGCATTAATTATTTTTAAAAAATTGTATATCCACCATCTACAGCCAAAGCAGCTCCATGGATAAAACTTGCGTCATCCGATGCAAGGAAGGCGATGGCCTGTGCAACTTCTACTGGCTCTCCAGGGCGTTTTGCCGGACTCATTCCAATCTTCATTGTAACAGGATGCTGGGGGATCGCAAGCACACGTGCGATCATATCTGTTGCAATCGGTCCGGGAAGAACAGCGTTTATACGTACTCCTGTGCGTCCATGATCCAGTGACATCTGACGGGTGAGTCCAAGAAGACCATGTTTGGCAGAAGTGTAAGCAAGCCCTCCACGGCCTGCTGCGGTTGCCCTTCCGATTCCTCTTGTTGAACCAGTAATGATCGCTACTTTATTTTCAAACTTCATGATAATACCCTCCTTATCTTCTTCCTGTTTCCATAAATGCTGTTCTATCATACCGTGAGGTAAGCAGATACGGTGCCAACACATCTGCATCCAACTCTTCGCACAAATTCAGTTTGTGAACCATCAAATCATTTGAGGAATATGCACCTCCAACAACCGTTCTGACTGGAAGTTCTCCCCATGGATCATCAATGGATGATTGTAATTGAATCGTTGCAAAACCAGGTTCCCATGAATGGTAGTTGTATTCACAAAGATTCTGGAGCAATGCATCATTCTGGAAATGTGATTTTCCTTCCTTATCTGGTTCACGGTCAAGATGGAAGTAGAAACCACCGCCATATGTCTTTTTACCGGCTTCCGGGAACTGATACAGCATTCCGGTCATTGCATTATTATATTCACCAATCTTAAGATCAATATTTACAAGTTCAGTACCACGACGACAGACCTGAGCAGTTACATGATCATTGTTTCGGCGGATCACAAATTCAGAACCCAGTTTCTTTGGGATTGATCCATTATCACGTCCGCACTGAACTGCCATTTCTGCACCGGTTCTTCCAAGTACAAGTCCTATTGGATATAATCCAAGCTGTGTTCCATATGTACAGTAAACACCAAGGATTGCTTCATAATAATCATCAGCAAAGGTTGGCTCTTTAACATGGCACACAGATACTGTAACTACAGGTACGGAAAATGGTTTTAACGGTGCAGGCAGAACCTTTGCGATTGCCGCAGGATCAGTGAGGTATGCAAGATATATTCCCTCCTGATTTTTCATAAGAGAGATCTTGCCGAAATTAGGCATTTCTTCCAGAACTGTGATAAAGCTTGGAGTTTTGACAGACGTCTTAAATAATTCTCAAGTCCCGTAACACCTGCCCCGATAATCATTACTTTTTTATCTTTCAGCTCGGCTTTTCAGGAAAGGATGTCTTCGATTGTATATACATTTTCTCCAGTTATTCCGGGAATAGATCTTGGAACGACAGATTTAGAACCAGTTGCTACAAGTACTGCGTCTGGATCCATTTCTGCAATTCATCTTCCATGAACTGAGAAATTCAGGCAGGGACGTTCTGATACTATTATGAAAAAGATGATCGAAGCCCAGGAAAGACAGATGTCCAGTGGTTCTCAGGGCGGACAGTACTAATCAGATAAGAGCCTCACTGTTGAGGCGCTGACTGAAAAAACAGTCAAAGCCATCGGGATTGTGTCATTGTAGGCAGATGTGCCAATCATATCCTGCAGGATAATTGTCTCAGTGTATTTATTTATGCTCCCTATGATTAACGTGTCCAGACTGTAATAGAACGCACAGGCCGTGAAGAAAAAAGTGCTCAGAAGCTGTTCAAAAAAGTAGACAAGGAACGTCGCACCTACTATGAATACTTTACTGACAGGAAATGGACAGATCTGTCCCAGTATCATCTTTCCATTGACAGCAGTAAATTTGATCAGGATACCATTGTAAAAATGATCAAGCTTGGTTGTAAATGCCGGCTGATGGCATTTTCATTCCATAACAAAATAAAACAGGCAGGAGGAACTTCCTTAGCGGAAATTCTTTCTGCCTGTTTTTCATGCTTATCACTATTCTTCTGTTTCCTCAGGTAACTGTGAGGTACAGTGCGGACAGCGAGTTGCATGAATGTCGATCTCTGTCATACAGAAGACAGTATTTTTCTTAATTTACTGCCATAATCCTTTCCTGCTGCCCAGCCGCTGCCATAGGGGTTTTCCTGGATTCCCAGCCACTCCACATAAGGAGCAGTCTCTCTGGTTACATAGTCAAAGCGCTCATCCACGCATTCCTGGTTTAAAGCTTCAGAGGATGCATAAGCCTTCAGATGCTGTACCTGTGCCCGCAGTCCTGTACGGACATCCGGGAAAGAATTTCCTTTCACTCCGTTTCCGGTTGTTCCCAGTCCTGCAAAATTAAACTGACTAATCTCAGAATCGCCACCATAAGACAGCCACCCGGTTTCCAGCATGGACTGTGCAAATACCACTTCTCCGCGGACATTTTCAGTATTGGCTTCCTCAATGATAATATTACAGAAAGTCTCAATATCCGGTGCTCCGCCTGCTCCCAGCGCCTCAGCAGGATAAGTAATACCCTGTTCATTATACAGAGAACACATGGCTTCCGCTGTTACAGTGGTTCCCCCCATAATTGTATAATATCCATAGGTGTTATCTGTGGGATCCTCATTGGAAATCACTGCATCTGAGGATTCCTCCAGATATTCAGGCTTTGATATCTGCCCTTCCCCAGAATGATCCGGTTCCTGACTGTTATCTGATGTTGTCTGATCCTGACCGGCACTTACCAAAGCAGGTGCCCCGAATATCAGGGCACCTGTCATTGTCATAAGCAGCCAGAAATGTTTTCCCGGCACTTTCTTCATCTTATGCGTTTACCTTTCTCATTGCAGCTTCTACTACATGACCAACCAGTACAGAAGTTGTTACGCTTCCAACACCGCCCGGTACAGGTGTAATAGCATCTACGATCGGCTCTACTGCTGCATAGTCAACATCACCACAGAGTTTACCTTCTGCATTTACGTTGATTCCTACGTCGATAACTGTCTGGCCTTCTTTTACGTATTCAGCACCAACAACACCAGCACGTCCTGCTGCTACGATGATGATGTCTGCTTCACGAGCTACAGACGGCATATCTACAGTTCTTGTGTGGCAGATAGTAACAGTTGCGTTCTTCTTAACGAGCATCATTGCTGCAGGTTTACCAACAACAAGGCTTCTTCCGATTACGACTGCTTTCTTGCCTGTGCAGTCAATTCCGTAATGATCAAGGATTTCCATACATGCCTGTGGTGTACATGGCGGGAATCCGATCTGTTTGCCAGTGAATACACCAGACATGGAAAGATCTGTCATACAGTCAACGTCTTTCTCAGGAGCAAGTGCGTTCTCGATCACTGCCTGATCCAGATGTTTTGGAAGCGGACGGAATAATAATACGCCGTGAATGCTGTCATCTTTGTTTACTTTATCGATTGTTGCAAGAAGTTCTTCCTGGGAAACATCTTCCGGAAGTAAGATTTTCTCACATGCAACGCCTAAAGTTTCGCAGCGTTTTGTTGCTCCTCTTTCATAGGAGATATCGCTTGGGTTTTCACCAACACGGATGATGCAGAGAGTAGGATTTACTCCTTTTCCCTGAAGCTCTGCTACGTTTGCTTTGATTTTCTCGTTTAATGCGGCTGTTACTTCTTTACCTAATAACTGCTTAGCCATTTGTCGTTCCCTCCAAAATTATGCATTATTATCCTGTATTGTAACTGAATAATTCCAGTATAGCTGACTGATATTTTATATGCACTCTATAAAATATTTCTTCAGAAAAGTCGAAAAACAATACAGGATTTTCTATTTTATTATTATTTCAGTCTGCCAAGTACGCTGTTGAATGTGTCATCTGCAATCTTTGTGTATTTCTCAAGCATTGCATCTGCTTTTCTGTTTAATTCTTCTGCGTATTCTCTGTCAGCCATGGATTTTGTATTGATGTATACGTTCAGGCTTGCACCCTGTAATGCTGCTTTACAGAAAGCTGCACCAACACCTGCATCACTGATGGCGAGTTTGGAACCTTTTGCACCGAATTCAACGATCAATTCGATAGCTTCACAACATTTCTCCATGATTTCCATAGGTACGGAGCATGCGTCTTTTAATACAATCTCCATAACTCTGGCTTTCTCAGCTTTCTCTTCTTCTGTTTCTTTTGGCATTCCGTATGCTTTGGATAATGGCTCGAATACTTCGGCATCACGCTCGATCAGGTGAAGGAAATCCTTCTGTAACTGGTCGCATTTTGCTTTTAATTCATACATTTCGTCTTCTACGTCAGCATATTTCTTCTTGCCTACTGTAAGACTTCCTACCATGTTTCCAAGAGCTGTTCCTACAGCACCAACTAATGCAGATGCACCGCCGCCGCCTGGAACCGGAGCTTTGGAAGCTAAAACTTCAACGAATTCGGTACAAGTACTTGTTGAAAATCCCATCTTTTTCTCTCCTGCTTTCTTTTATTTATCAAACAGATGTCCTGATCTGTTTATTTCAGAGAGTGTCCTGAAATATCTTCGCAGGCACCCTCATTCACTTTTAATAAAAATCAGTAAAATTAGAACAGACCTGTAATCTTACCTGTCTCGTCTACATCAATTCTCTCAGCAGCCGGAACTTTTGGCAGACCTGGCATGGTCATAATCTCACCTGTGAGGGCTACGATGAATCCTGCACCAGCAGAAATCTTCAGATTACGTACTGTAACTTCGAAGTCTGTCGGAGCGCCAAGTTTGGTCTGGTCATCTGTTAAGCTGTACTGAGTCTTGGCAACACAGATCGGGCAGTTGCCGAAGCCAAGAGCTTCTAACTGTTTTGCCTGTTTCTGAGCGTTAGCTGTCAGGACAACTCTCTTGCCGCCGTATACTTTCTGAACGATCTGGTTCAGTTTGTCTTCGATGGAACCTTCCAGTTCATATGCATAGGAGAAGTCGTTTGGTTCTTCTACAAGACGGAGAACTTCTTCAGCAAGTTTGATTCCGCCTTCGCCGCCTTTTGCCCATACTTCAGAAAGGGCAACGTTAACACCGAGTTCTTTACATTTCGCTTCTACAAGGTCAAGCTCTGCTTTTGTATCTGTCGGGAATGCGTTGATGGCAACTACGCATGGCAGTTTGTATACATTCTTGATGTTGGATACGTGTTTCAGCAGGTTTGGAAGACCTTTCTCAAGTGCTTCCAGGTTCTCATTGTTGAGGTCAGCCTTTGCAACACCGCCGTTGTATTTCAGGGCACGTACAGTAGCTACGATAACAACTGCGCTTGGTTTTAAGCCTGCCATACGGCATTTGATGTCGAGGAATTTCTCAGCACCGAGGTCAGCACCGAAACCAGCTTCTGTAATTGCATAATCAGCAAGTTTCAGAGCCATTTTTGTAGCTGTTACGGAGTTACATCCGTGAGCGATGTTTGCGAATGGTCCACCATGTACGATTGCAGGAACGTGTTCCAGAGTCTGTACAAGGTTTGGTTTCAGAGCATCTTTTAACAGGGCTGTCATAGCACCTTCTGCGTGAAGGTCACCGGCTGTTACAGGTTTCTGCTCGGAAACTTTACCGTATGTATATCCGATGATGATCTTGGATAATCTTTCTTTCAGGTCTTTGATATCGCTTGCAAGACAGAGAACTGCCATGATCTCAGATGCAACTGTGATGTCGTATCCGTCTTCACGAGGCATACCGTTTGTCTTTCCGCCAAGGCCGTCTACTACATTACGAAGCTGACGGTCGTTCATATCTACACATCTTCTCCATGTGATCTTACGTGGGTCAATGTTTAATGCGTTGCCCTGGA
>CAJLTE010000123.1 GCA_905209435.1 uncultured Blautia sp.
GTCTCATCGGCGCTGGTAACAACCCGATGGTTGGTATGACAGTTGCAGTAGCTGTATCCATTGAGGAAGCTGCTAAAGCTGGTAAGTTCTAATTTGACTGATATCGGCGAGTGAATGCAGAAAAATCGGCATTCCTTGCTGTGAGTTGAAACAAATAAAGTAATATTTATGTCCAAACGAGAAAACATATAAAGAAATTAAGAAGGGATAAGCTCCTTTAGAGGAGCTATATCCCTTTTCTTAAAATAAAAAAACTTATTGTTTAGTATAAAGGAAAATGATAAAATCTTTATGTGACAATTAGTTTTGTTTATATATGAAAGAGGTGTGCAGGTTTATGATGTATCCGTTTATGACACTTAATGATGATACAGAAATTACACATTCTGAGATGAAACCGGATGGTCGAGTAAAAGTTTATATTGAAACACCTGATGTTCAGGATGGTTTTCATAATGCTGTCTGCTATCTGCCTGATTATACGTGGCAGGATATTAATGGATATTCTGAAACGGAGATGGCATATTTTAAACAGCTTATACGGGAAAATGCGCATCTGATCATAGAGTTTTCCAGAGAAGGAGGAGTATTGAATGCCGCAAATTTTTAGAATTGGACCATATATAATTTACTTTTGGTCTAATGAAAATAAGCCGTTGGAGCCTGTACATGTTAATGTGGCAGAAGGACGGGCGACGGCAAATGCGACAAAGATATGGATAACCAGTACTGGGAAAACTTTATTATGTAATAACAGCTCAAAAATACCGGAGCGTATCTTACGTAATATCATGAGAATGATTGAAGCAAATAGTGAATCTATTATAAATCAATGGACAGAGCATTTCGGGGAAATCCGTTATTTCTGTTAATAAAATACAGCGGCTATTACAGTAATTGCAAAGTAATGGCTGCTTTTTTAAATATTTTCGAAGAAAAGGAGCTTTAAACATGAAAGTTTTAATGTTAAACGGCAGTGCTCATACACATGGCAACACATATATTGCGCTGGAAGAGATCGGAAAGACTTTAAAAGAAGAAGGGATTGACTACGAAATTTTCCAGATGGGCGGCAAGCCTGTACGTGACTGTATCGGATGCGGTCAGTGTACAGAGAAGGGCTGTGTTTTCGATGATGATGCAGTAAATGAATTTGTAGCTAAGGCAAAAGAAGCAGACGGATTTGTATTTGGTACCCCTGTTTACTATGCACATCCAAGCGGAAGAGTACAGTCATTCCTTGACAGAGTATTCTACAGCAGCGGACGCAATTTCGCCTGTAAGCCAGGTGCTGCAGTAGCTGTGGCAAGACGTGGCGGATGTAGTGCATCTTTTGATGTGATGAATAAATATTTTGGAATTTCTCAGATGCCGGTTGCAGGTTCTACATACTGGAATTCTGTACATGGACGTGTGCAGGGTGAAGCATCCCAGGATGAAGAAGGTTTACAGACTATGAGAAACCTTGCCAGAAACATGGCATGGATGATGAAATGTTTTGAGGCCGGCAAAGAAAAAGGAATTCTTCCGCCGACTGCAGAGAGAACTCATATGACAAACTTTATCCGTTAGTCAGGATATGGTGCTGGAGTTGTTTACGAGATATATAAGTTTATCTACATGAAATAAAAAAGTCGATTTTTGTGACGCTGTTTAAGAGCAAAAACTCTATCACGTGGCGTTCAAAAAATCGACTTTTTATTTTGGGATAATTCAGGTAAATCTCCTGTCTCAATTATGAAAATAATGAGTGTTGAACGGAGGTTTACTGATGATTTTGATTGCTGATAAAGCTAAGGGATTATCCCATATAAACAGTTACATGATACTCTTTCTTGCCTTCTTCAAACGGAATCAGGCATCCTTCATATTCTTTGCCGTCTACAACGACTTTCTTAACACCCTTCTGAACGTTATCTGGGTTCTTAACTTCGATATGATAAACAGCATCACGGAATATTCTGGTAAGATTGAAATCACCGAATCCTTCCGGAATACAAGGATTAATACACAGCCCATCATAAGATGGCTGTACGCCCAGAATTGCCTGAGACAGATTCCAGAAAGTCCATGCAGCAGTGCCTGTCAGCCAGCTGTTTTTTGCCTGACCGTGGAAGACTGCGTCAGCACCTGCCACCATCTGGGAATATACATATGGTTCTGTACAGTGGATCTCACTGATATCCTCAATATAGGACGGGCAGGTTTTCTTGTAAATTTCAAAAGCTCTGTTTCCACGTCCGATCACGGTTTCTGCAATAGAAACCCATGGGTTATTGTGACAGAAGATACCGGCGTTTTCTTTATATCCCGGAGGGTAAGAGGAAATTTCTCCAAGGTTCAGATAATACTGCGTATAAGCCGGCTGAAGGATCATAATACCATATTTGGTATCCAGACGCTCTTTAACAGAATCCAGAGCCTTTTCTGCAAGGCCTTCTTTTACACCGATTCCTGCCATAACACAGAATCCCTGAGGCTCGATATAAATCTGACCTTCTTTGCATTCTTTGGAACCGACTTTCTTAGATTCTGCATCATATGCACGAACAAACCATTCTCCATCCCAGCCTGCATCCAGAACTGCCTGGTACATGGCATCGACTTCTTTTTCAGCTTTGTCAGCAGCTTCGGCATTACCAATATGACGACTGATTTCTGCAAATTCTCTGCCATATTTTACAAACATACCTGCAATAAATACAGATTCTGCAACTGGTCCCTCAGAAGGTCCTGTAGTCTGGAAAGACTCTCCGGGCTCTGTGGAGAAACAGTTCAGATTCAGACAGTCGTTCCAGTCTGCACGTCCGATCAGCGGCAGCTTGTGTGGCCCAAGATGAGTAGCTGTATATTCAAAAGAACGACGCAGATGCTCATACAGAGGAGCTGCTTTTTCTTTCTGGTTATCAAAGTCAACCATCTCGTTTAAGATAGAGAAATCACCGGTTTCTTTTAAATAAGCAGAAACGGCTGCGATCAGCCATAACGGGTCGTCATTAAAACCGCTTCCGATATCCAGATTACCTTTCTTGGTAAGTGGCTGATACTGATGATAAGCACTTCCATCCTCAAATTGGGTAGCTGCAATATCCAGGATACGTTCTCTTGCACGTTCCGGGATCAGATGTACGAAACCAAGAAGATCCTGGCAGGAATCACGGAATCCCATTCCACGTCCTGTACCGGATTCATAGTAAGAAGCAGAACGTGACATGTTGAATGTAACCATACACTGATACTGGTTCCAGATATTTGCCATACGGTTTACATGCTCATCGTTACTCTCTACATGATAACGTGAAAGCAGCTTATCCCAGTAAGCATTCAGCTCTGCAAATGCTGCATCAACCTGTTCAGTTGTCTGGAACTGTTCAAGGATCTTATGTGCGCCGTCTTTGCGGATCACGTTCGGAGCAACAAATTTCTGATCCTGTGGATTTTCGCTGTAACCAAGAACAAAAATAAAGTCCTTGGATTCTCCGGCAGAAAGTGTTATATTAATCTGGTGGCTTGCGATTGGGTACCAGCCGCTTGCTACAGAATTTCTTGCTTTATTTTCTTTTACAGCAGCAGGAAAAGCGTTTCCGTTATTCATACCGAGAAAAGCATCTCTGCTTGTGTCAAAACCATCAACTGGGCTGTTTACGCTGAAGAAACTGTAATGTCTGCGGCGTTCGCGATATTCGGTTTTGTGGTAAATAGTGCTGCCTTCGAGTTCAACTTCTCCGATACTTAAATTTCTCTGGAAGTTTGTGCTGTCATCAACTGCGTTCCAGAGACAGAATTCTACATAAGAGAAGAGAGAAAAGGTTTTCGGAGCATCAGTTGTATTGGTGAGAGTCAGTTTGTTGATTTCACAGGTTGTATTTACAGGGACAAAAGCAAGGAGATCAGCCTTTAATCCATTTTTGGAAGAAAGAAAACGGCTGTAGCCGATTCCATGGTGGCATTCATAAGAATCCAGTGGTGTTTTGGAAGGCATGGAGCCTGGATTCCAGATTTCTTTGCCGTCATGGATATAGTAATATTTTCCGTTTGAGTCTACCGGGATGTTGTTGTAGCGGTAACGGGTAATACGAAGAAGTTTGGCATCTTTGTAGAAGCTGTATCCGCCGCAGGTATTGGAAATCAGTGAGAAGAAATCCTGTGAGCCCAGATAGTTGATCCATGGGAGCGGAGTGTTTGGTGTGGTGATGACGTATTCTTTGGCATTGTCATCAAAATAGCCGAATTTCATAAGAAGTCCTCCTGTTTTAGTATTGATTTGGGGTAATTAAGTTAAACGGATAACATCATCCGCTTCGCTGTTTGCTCATAAGCAAATAGTTGCTTTACAACTTATCAGAAAGGATGAAATCCCTTTCTGATACAAGTAAATTTCTGACTCAATGTTCAATATTTTAGAAGTGAAGTGAGAGACTTACTTGATTTGATTGAATATACAGAAAATTTAGACACGAAAACGAATAAGTTTAGAATAAAAACGCATGGTTATCGTGGCATTACTGCTATTTTCCCCTAGTATAGCGGAAGACTGTGATAAAATCAACTGTTTTGCGGAAAAATAAATGTCAAAAAATAAAAGGCTATTTTCGTTAATATGATGAAATGGATTTGTAATAAAGAGAAAAAAATAGGGTTGAAAATTGTGCAATCATACGAAAAATGGCAAACATGCACAAAAAAACAAAGCAACAGCTTGAAAATTTGTGCGAGTAGTTATACAATGAAAACACGAAAACGTTTACGAAAATTTTAGGAAAAAGAAAGAATGAGGCATACCTATGGTTTCGATGAAAGAGATTGCGAAAAAGTGTAATGTCTCTGTGGCCAGTGTCAGCAAGGCATTGAACGGCTATTCTGATATCAGTGAAGAAACACGGAAACTGATTCTGAAAACAGCTTCAGAAATGGGATACTTGCCTAATTCTTCAGCGAGAACGCTGAAGACCAAGAGAAGCTATAATATCGGAGTAATGTTTGTTGACGAAGCGGCCAGTGGACTTACCCATGATTATTTTAATCATGTGCTGGAGAGCTTTAAGAGAACAGCAGAAGAAAGAGGATATGATATTACCTTTACGAGTGGAAGGATCTCCGGTCAGAAGCTGAGTTATTACGAACACTGTCGCTACAGGGGCGTCGATGGAGTGGTCATTGCATGCGTGGATTTTTATGCGGATGAGGTGCAGGAGCTGATCCGTTCAGAGATTCCGGTGGTGACCATTGATCATGTGTTTGACGGAAACATTGCAGTTGTTTCCAACAACAGTCAGGGTATGGAGGAACTGGTTACTTATATTTATAATCAGGGACACAGGCGTATTGCGTATATTCACGGAGATAATACGTCAGTAACCAGAATACGTCTTACCAGTTTTTACCGGACGTTGCAGAGAATGGGAGTGGAGATTCCCGACGATTATATTAAGGAGAGTCCATACAGAGACGCGGACAGTGCCGCGAAGGCGACAGCAGAGCTGCTGGATCTGCCCAATCCGCCGACCTGTATTCTTTATCCGGATGATTATGCGGCTATCGGAGGGATTAATGAAATCAGGGAGAGAGGACTTAGGATTCCGGAGGATATTTCTATTGCGGGATATGATGGAATCACCATTGCGAAGATACTGGAACCAAAGCTGACAACACTCTGTCAGGACACGGTTGCTATTGGCAGGATCGCGGCAGAGAAGTTGATCGATCTGATCGAAAATCCGAAGACAACGATGATTGATAGATTTACAGTGGATGGTACGCTATTTAAAGGTGCATCCGTAAAACAGTTATTGCTAGATAAGTAAATACTGTGTTATTCTAATATCAGGGCCAAAAGAAAAATTGGGGAATGTCTTTTGGCTCTGATATTATGTAAAAAGAAAAATAAGGTTCACGGAGTGAACAGTAACAAAATAAAATCAGGAGTAAAAACTAAATATGGATTATCAGTCAATTGTGACATTTGTTATGGAAATGGCAGGATCAGTGGCCTTTGCTGCTTCTGGAGCGATGGTGGGCGTAGAGCGGAATATGGATATTTTTGGCGTCAGTGTTCTGGGAGTTGCCACAGCAGTAGGCGGAGGAATGATCAGAGATATTGTTCTGGGAGTGATCCCTCCGGCTGTATTTACAAATCCCGTGTATGCACTGGTATCAGTGCTTACTTCATGCATTGTTTTCTTTATTTTTTATTTTAAGAGAGAACTGTTGCAGGGACACAGAAGAGAAACTTACGATAAAATTATGCTGGTGATGGACTCTGTCGGACTGGGGATTTTTACGGTAGTAGGAGTAAACACAGGAATTCGTCAGGGATATATGGATAATGTATTCCTGCTTGTATTCCTTGGAACTATCACAGGAGTAGGCGGTGGCCTGCTCAGAGACATGATGGCAAGTGTACCTCCGTACATTTTTGTAAAACATATCTATGCCTGTGCTTCGATTATTGGCGCTGTTGTGTGTGTTTATATGAATCGATTCGTGGGAAATGTAGAGGCGATGGTGGTATCATCGATCGTAGTAGTGCTGATCCGTTATCTGGCAGCGCATTATCGTTGGAATCTGCCGAGACTGTCACCCCGCGAGTAGAATTTTTGGCGGACTGGAGGTACAGATATGGAGAAAAATATTACAAATAATTATGAAAAACAGGTATATATCGGAAGAGAATGGTTCCTGAAATATGATCAGGATAAGCTGATAAAGAAATATGGGTTAAAAAACGATGAAGATTATTTGTATCTGAAATATATAGGAACAGAGTATCGGATTAACCGTACGGATGGAGCTATCGAATATAGGAAGGAAGAATGGCAGATTTGCAAGGAATATACCATTGTTATGACAATCTATGATCTGCTTTGCCATTCTGAAGAGGAAGTACTGCCTCCACTGACAGGACAGTGGCAGCCGGTTGGGGGATTTGTAAGAACCGGAAGCAGCCCGTCGACAGGCGTGTTTACAGAAAAATATGAGAAAGCATTTTCAGGTAAAGTAGAAGAGGTAAAAAAGGCATGTATTTGTCTTGGAGGAAAACTTCAGAAACGTCTGGCAGGAGCAGATCTGACATTTGAGATGCCTGTTATGTCAGGCTTTTCTGTACTATTTCAATTTTGGGATGGTGATGAAGAGTTTCCACCAAAGATTTTGATCCTGTGGGACAAAGTGTCAATGTCATATCTTCATTTTGAGACGACTTATTATCTTCAGGGAGACTTATTACAGGCTATTCTGGAGAAAATCAGTTAAATATGAATAATTTCAGATGAGAACAAACAGTTTATAAGCCAAAACTGTTTTGGGGACAGGCAAAAAATAAGAGACATCAGCGATAAAGTTCGTTGATGTCTCTTGTTTATATTACCAGTAAATAATCTTATTTTGTATCCTGCAGTGCGAGATAACCTTCTTCGCCTGTACGGATCTTAACGACAT
>CAJLTE010000124.1 GCA_905209435.1 uncultured Blautia sp.
AGGCCCTTGATACCCTTGGCTATAAAAAAAATAAACTTGCAAAAGTTCTGGCAAATGGTAAAAGTGAGTTTATCGGAATTATTGTTCCAAATCTCTACTTGCATTACTACTCTGAAATGCTGACACAGCTTCTTTCAAGCTATAGTAACTACCATTACAAATTTCTTGTTTTTTCCAGTGAACACGGTGCCGAAGAGGAACAACAGTATATTGAAGAGCTTCTTTCCTATCAGATTGAGGGGCTTATTGTTTTAAGCCATACACTGTCATCCCAAAAACTGGCTTCCTATCAGATTCCTGTCATTGCCATTGAGCGAGAGGCAGAATATATCAGCAGCATTACCACTGACAATTATATGGGTTCCCTTCAGGCTACCTCCCTGTTAATTCGTGATAAATGTGATATATTGATTCATATCAATGTCAATGTTGAAAAAACAGTCCCGGCTTATGATCGTATACGTGCATTTGAGGAAACATGTAAAGAATATCAGGTTCCTTATGACATTGATCTAAGCGTAAGCGGCAATTCTTATCAAGAGATTTTAAATGTGATAAGACGTATCTTTACAAGAATTGAAGAAAAGTATCCGAATCAAAAAAAAGGTATCTTTCTTGCGAATGATACCTATGCCAATATGTTTCTCAATTTAATTTTCCAGAAATATGGTAAATTACCACCTACTTACGAAATTATAGGTTTTGATAATTCTCCAATTGCCAGTGAATCAATCCTTCCGATCACAACTGTCGGTCAGCAAATTGATGTTATTGCACAGACTGCCATGGAGCTTCTGGTGCAGCAGATGGAAGAGCAAAAAAAGCGAGCGCCTAAGCCACTGGAAAAGCCAATTCACAAACAGATCACTCCGGTGCTGATTCGCCGGAATACTACCAGTTAACTTATTGCTGTCGTATATTAGTAAAGCGGACATTCCAGGTCCGCTTCGCTACTTGCTCATGAACGCAGTCGCTTCGTGATCTGTCAGTAGGAGCTGAAGGCTCCCACTGACAGAAGCATCCCCCCTCACCTGCCGCTTAGTGCTCCGCGCACTTGAAGCGGGAGAATACTTATCTGCGTTCAAAAAAAGGCACCTCCCCAGTTTGAAAAAGGCTCTAATCTAGAACTGGAAAAATAATATCTACACTAAAAATCTTTTCTTCCAAATTCGCCACAAGATTTCCGCCATATTTTTCCACCACATATTGAATACTTTTCATGCCAAAGCCATGATAATTATCATCTCCTTTGGTACTCACCGGAAGCCCATTACGAAATTCCAGTTCATCCTCGCAATAATTCTCAATATGAATCCCCATCACATCCTGTCTCGCATATCCGATGAGGCTGATAATTCTCTTTTCAACTGGCAGCTCCGCTGCACATTCAATAGCGTTATCTAAAGCATTTCCAAATATGGCAGCGATATCTCCCGATTTAATACCAGTAAGCTTCTCTCCATCAATCATATATGAAAACTTAATTTGATATTTTTCACAAAGAAGATTCTTTTCTGAAAGAATAATATCCAATGGCTGGCAGCCTGTTTTCGCAAGCCCGTCATAAATATCTACTGCTTTACGTATTTCTTCCAGCTGGCCATGATCTGCATTTCCGGCTTGTTCCAATTCCAGAATCCGGTGCTTAAGATCATGACATTTCATGTTAATGATTTCAACTGTTTTCTTTGACAACTCATACTGTTTTGCATTTTCCTTTATTAACTGCTCAAGAGCCAGATTTTCTTCATTGAGCCGGGACTGCTCCAGAAGCCCAAACTGCATAAAAAGAGATAAAATACAGCAGAATACAAATGGAACACGGCACGCCATAACCATATCCAACTTTTCACTGATCAGCCAGCTTTGAAGGAGCCAGCAGACACATAAGGAAATAATGGCTACCCAAAGTACACGGACTCTGTTCTGGCTGATATTCGGAAAATTTTTTATTTTTGCTGCACAAGTGAGATAGCAAATAATATATACAATGGTAAATCCAATGACCATTTCCGTGGAAAGCATCTTGAAAGAAGTTTTGGTCACGATACAAATCAGCACCTGAATATTGCTTCCAAGATTCTGTACAGTAAAAGCTCCAATTGTACAAAATAAAATATCCAAAAAAGAACGCCTGAAGCAAAACCACATGTAAAGCTGCATAAAAACAAGCACAATAAAGGTTCGAATTCCGCTTATATATTGACCAATTATAATTGGAAGGGTAACTCCCAAAAGCAGACAGGCAGTTCCCCCTACAAGCAGGCGTAACCAGAAGCGTTTCCTTTTTTTTAGATGGAAAAAGAACATAGCTTCCGCTATAAAAAGCTGGATGATAAAACAGGTAATTCCCTGTATTTCACTTGTAGATGAAGCTAATATTTCATAAATTGCCACGTCAGTTTCCTCCCCGGTTAATGTACATTGTCATTTGATCTATAAAAGTTTTTTTATAAGAACGGGAAATCGATAATTCCTTTCCATTTACAAACACGCTGTTTCCCTGATAGCGGGAAATCCATTCCAGATTTACACAAAAGGATTTGCTGCAACAGGAGAAGCGACCTGTCGGAAGCTGTGCTATAAAATCTCCCATTGTACTTCGCAGGCGAAAAGTCTCTTTCGAAGTATGAAGATAAAGATAATGCTTTGCACTTTCAATATAAATCAGATCTGCAATATCAATTTTAACAGTTCCCTGTTCAGAAGGAACATATATCTGATAACCATGAAGCTTTTTACAGATTCGGATCGCTTTGTCCAGTTTCAGCGAAAAGTTGAAATATTCAATAGGCTTTACCATAAAATCAAGAGCCTGCACTTCATATCCGTTAATGGCATATTGCGCCATATTGGTAATAAAAATAAGAGGAATCTGGCTATCAAATTCCCGCAGTTTTCTGGCGGTGTCAAGACCATTCATATGAGGCATTTCAATATCCATAAGAGCAATGTCGCAGCTGGCTTTATAATCGCTGATAAAATTTAATCCGTTTTCAAAGTATTCTACAGCTAACGGTTCCTGTTTTTCTTCTGAATAGCGTAATATATAGTCTTGAAGAATTTTTGCACTTTTCTTATCATCTTCCACAATAGCAATGGTAATCATAGTTATCCTCCATGGTATAATGAAAAAGCCGGAGTCCTTTTGGGCATTCCGGCTTTTTCATTATACCATGTAAATATTAATTTGTGCCATATTTTACAGCAGATAAATCAAGCTTTTGTCTCATCCTTACAAGTGCATTTCTGAAATCCAGAATAAGAGGAAACAATATATGCAATCATGGAAAGTGCCATAAGTACGGCTGAAATTATGAATTTCTTTATGGTTGCAAACTCATAAAGTCCTGATACCACATATCCAATAAAATCAACTTGTGTATAAAAACTGTTAACAAGTGCTGCTGCAATCAGAATTGCATTTGCAGTAAGCAGAAGGCTTGTCCACTTAAAATCAGGTGCCACCTTCAAAACGATCATCGCAAGAATCTGCAGAACCACTGTTACAAGCAGCAGAACCTCAATATAAGATTCTGTATGTCCTGACTGGCGGTACATTACAAAGCCGATCAGCGCAAGGATTGCAGCCACAAAGCTTAAGTAAAAACCAAATGTTTTATTTTTCAGATATCCCATATTACTTGTCCTCCTTCACGTAAACTGTCTTTTTGCGAAGTGAATTTCGAAGGTACATAACTGCAAACAAAAGTGTCAGAAGTCCAAATACCACCTCTGCTGCCATAAAGGCAATCTGCCACCATGTAAGAACGTGAATATATTTAGTGGAGGTTGTAATTGTATTCATATCATTACTTGCAACTGTATTATATACGAAATATTTAATTGTTTCTTTCATCTTTTTCTGGAAAGCAGAGTCCTTTGCAATCAGCTTCAGGTTCTCGGTTGAAGTCATGGAACCAATATTAGCGCTTTCATATGCGGAAGTTGTAAGACATCCGCCACCGCCGCCAAATACAATATCTCTCCAGTTCATGTAATCAGCACCGTTGATCATATCTGTTACGATCCAGCCTTCAAAGCCCCACTCGTTACGTGCAACCTGCACCTGTGAAGCTTCGGAAGCTCCTGAATATACAGTTCCAAGACGGTTGAAGCCTGTCATGATTCCCTGCGCATAGTTATTTTCCATAGCTCCCTGGAATGCACGGAGTTCATTTTCCCTTGCAGCTTGCTCTGTGAAGAATGTGGAAACACCGGAACGGTTTAACTCCTGATGATTCATGATATAGTGTTTCGGCATCATCATAAGACCTTTGGATTTTCCGCCTTTGCAGACAGCCTGTCCCAACAGGTTGGTAAGCATGGCATCTTCTGAATAATATTCATGATTTCTGGAGCAGTAAGGTGCACGGTGAATGTTAAGACCAGGTGCTGCAATGGAGTTGGCATTGGACCACAATCCATCTTCACCAAAGAGCTCTCCTTCTCTCTCTACAAGTTCTTTATTGAATGTTGCTGCAACTACAGGTTCTGTAGGCATGGAGCTCATAGAGTAGGAAGCATATTCGTTGTCTGAAGAAACATAAGTCGGCTCGGAAGAGTTGGATTCATTCCAGCGGGTTGCATATCCTGCAATCTGGTCGTAGCTGTAACCGATCGGTCCGTCATACCAGATTGCTTCTGGCAGGAAAATAGAATCCAGCTTCTCAAAGTTTTTATCTCCTGCTTTCTCAATAAAGTTGGCAGCCTCTTCCAAAGTCAGCTGATCCATAAGCTGATCCCATTTTTCATCAGACAGAGGAAGTGCGCCTGCGAAAGTTCCATCCTCATTAAACTGGAGGAAATCAACGGTGCTTAATCCGTTGTCAGCTCCCCAGACAACTTCTTCGTCATTGTTCTCAGTAAGTTCATAAGTGGAGTTTGTAAGACCTTTCATCATTTCCTCTATTGGAGTAATGCTTTCCACTTCTTTCCAGCCCTTGCTCCAGTCAGAACGTGTAGTGTATTCAGCAGTATCCGGGATCAGATTGTTAATATCGCAATCCTGGAATGCATTCTCTACGTTTTCAGAATAAGTCTCTTTATCTTCACCAAGAGAAACTGTCACTACATTTTCCGGCTCAATTGTTTCATCGTCTGTAATTGTGATCAGATCGTCTGTGGAATCTGTTTTTACCGCCAAGACATTGTTTAATGCTTCATGCGCACCGTTTCCGATTGTGAAATAATAATCACCGGAATCCAGCACCCATGCGCCCTCTGTTCCATCTTCTTTTACAGCTTTTTCATCATAGCTTGCCATATATTCCGGAGCGAACTCAATTTCCAGAGTCTGTGATTCGCCAGGCTCAAGAACCTCTGTTTTTCCAAAATCAAGAAGCTGAATAGAAGCTTTCTCCAGTCCGCCCTCTATATATGGTGTCTGTACATAAAGCTGGACAACATCTTTTCCGGCAACGTCACCGGTATTGGTTACCTTCACTTTTGCAAGTCCCTTTTCCCCAGATATTACATCTACACTTTCCAGCTCCTGAGTAAAGGTTGTATAAGATAAACCATATCCAAACGGATAAGTTACTTCATCTACATAGTTCCATGCTTTGCCAGTAGAAGAGCCTTCTGTGGTGGCTGCATTTCCCTGATCCAGAACAGTATCCTCGTAACGGGTTTCATAATATTTATAACCAATATAGATACCTTCTGTTTCTACTACATACCAGTCACCCTTGTCTGCTTCTGTAAGTTCTGCACCAGATTCTGCATTGGAAGCATTAGTATAAGTATAAAGACCAAAGTTGGTCATTGCCGGAGCAGAAACAGAACTTGTGGCATAAGTATCAGAAATATGACCGGATGGATTCACATCGCCAGAAAGTACATCACATACTCCAAGGAATCCATTCATTCCCGGAAGTCCAGTCCAAAGAATTGCTCCAATCTCCGGATCATCCTTCAGTTCCTGGATTTCCATAGGAACGTCAGAGTTGATCAAAACGATCACCTTGCCATTGCTATTTTCCTTTGCAAGCTGGATCATCTCTTTTTCGTAAGCTGAGATAGACATCGGGGTGTCGAAGCTGTCCCCATTAGGATCCTTCATATTTGTGCTGTAGTCAGACGCCTCTGAACTGTCTCGGGAAAGAACAACAATTGCTGTTGTATCCTTAGCAGATTCCAGAATATCATCTGTGTAAAGTTCAGCAGGTGCCTCACCTACTGTATATGTATCTGCTTCATTATAAGAAGCGGAAAAAGCAGGTACAAGGCTATGGCCCGGAACTTCATTTCCAAAGAAAGAAGCTTTTCTGTAATATGGTGCGCAGGTTTCACTTGCATAAAAGCCTTTCATGGTTTCATTTACTGTGAAGCCTCTTTCATCCATAGCTTCTTCAATACCATAAGCGATCTGACCATTCTCTGAATCAGCCACAACAGAGGAACCAATTAATCCGCCGGTTCCCGGAAGATGGCTGTTTAAGCCCCAGAGGGTAACAGCTTCTTTGGATTTGTCAAGTGGAAGGGTCTGATCTGTATTTTTGAATAAAACGGAACCTTCTGAAGAAATTTCAGCAGCCAGCTGTTCTTTAGCCTTTACCAGATCCTCTACATTATCAAATTCAGATTCATAATAAATGCCATCAGAGTCAGAATCTCCCTGCTCGATTTTGTAGCTTGAGGTTCCAAGTGTCGCATTAATGAAATCCACTCTTGCATTTGCAATTGAGCTTCCGCCCAGTGTGATTGTGAGAAGTGAGGCTGTAGTTGTTGCCAAACCACGCCAGATTTTCCCGGTATGCTTTTTCATATTTCCTTTCCTCCTAATAAATTTCCTTTGACAGATAAACACATACTTTTCAGATAGTTACTCTGTCCTTTCAGTTCTGTTTGAACCGCTGGATTTACTATAGCAAAAGGAATGGGATTTGTGAAAAATTCGGCAAATTTGGAACCGTTTCTGGCAAAACTGGTAAGCATATGAACTTTAAATCAATCTAATATTTCAATCTCTGTCTCTGCATTTCCAAGCTCAGATTCAGCTTTCACAACTACTTTACCAGCTCCAGCCTGTGGACGGATAATCGCCAGCGCTTCTCCATAATAAGTATCTGTCTCATTGCTCTGGTAGCTTTCCGGATAGTATGGGCAGGCGCTTCCAAATGCCAGAAGCTCACCGCCTTCTACTGTAAGCTGGATTCGACCTCTTACCAGCGGTTTTGTCTGACCATTTTCGTCTGTATAGCGCATTCTCACATAGCAAAGATCGGTGTCTGCATTCACGCGGGTAAGCTCTGGTTCTGCTACAAGAATCGTCTCTTTTCCAGCTGTTGTCAGTGTCCTTTCTGCAATTATATTGTCATTTGCATCATAGGCAACAGCCTTGATTTCTCCATTCTGATAGGTTGTATCAAAGAATACCTTGCAGTCATTTTT
>CAJLTE010000125.1 GCA_905209435.1 uncultured Blautia sp.
CGGATGTTGCACAGAATACTGTCTGGAAGATTAAGAATGCCCAGAAAGGAACTCCATCAGGAAGCATTCCTGAACCATAGTGTGCTTCTGTGGCGATACCACCGATTTTTCCGATAAATCCATTGCCTGTACCGAACATCAGACCGAAGCCGACCAGCCAGAAGACCGGAGTTCCGATACAGAAGTCCATCAGGTTTTTCATGATAATGTTACCTGCATTTTTGGCTCTTGTGAAGCCTGTTTCTACCATTGCAAATCCGGCCTGCATAAAGAAGACCAGTGCGGCGCCGACCAGCACCCAAATTGTGTTTACTGCGGAAAATTCCATAATAATATTCCTCCCTCATAAAAATTTCCTCATATTTTATAAAATGCAAAAAGCGCGATGTCTGATCTATGGCCAGTTCATCGCGCTTTTGCGAATATAAAATCCATATTTATTTATAGTGCATAACATATCTGATGTGATGAAAAAGATGTTCGATGTGACTGTATGCTATGCGCTTTTAAATCAAAATTATATGTAAAACAGGGGAATATCAAAATATCGTGTGATTAATGGATGAGGAAATCGATAATGAATTATGAAGTAGAGTTCATAAAGATATTCCCCTGTTATTACCTGTTAATTAAACGGAAAACAGAAGCTTGTCATATGTAGGATATGGAAGCAGTGCATCCGGAATCAGAGTTTCTGCTGCATCTACAGACTTTCTGAGTTCATCCATATCAGAAAGAACAACTGTCTGGTATGCTTTTGCATTAGCCAGAGGATCTTCTGTAGCAAGCGCTTTGGCAGTGTCTGCTTTTAAGGTCTCAAGACCTGTGGAAATCTCATCAGCAAGCTGTGACAGCTCTTTGATCAGTTTTCCTTCAGAAGCTGTGCTGACATCTGAAACAACTGATTTTTTAGCAACAGCAGTAGCTGCAACTTTGTCGATATATGCGAATACAGATGGAAGGAAATCCTTCTGTACCATTTCAACCATAGTATTGGACTCAATGTTAAGAATCTTGGAATAGGATTCCAGCCAGATCTCATAACGGGATTCAATTTCTTCTTTTGTGAAGATATGATATTTGGTAAAGAGTTCAATATTTTTATCTGCGATCCACTGAGGAAGAGCATCTGGTGTAGATTTCAGGTTAAAGAGACCTCGTTTCTCAGCTTCTTCGATCCATTCGTCTGTATAACCGTTTCCGTTAAAGATAACACATTTATGATCAATAATTGTCTTCTTGATCAGTTCGTGGATTGCATCCTCCATCTTGTCTTCCGGTACATCCTTTAACTGTTCTGCAAACTGGTGAACACACTCAGCAACAGCAGTGTTTAAAATAATGTTCGGGTTTGCAACAGAAGCTTCGGAACCAAGCATACGGAATTCGAATTTGTTACCTGTAAATGCGAATGGTGAAGTACGGTTTCTGTCTGTATTGTCTTTTACGAAATGTGGAAGTACTTTTGCACCGATATCCATCTGGACTGCGCGGCTTCCTGCAAAATATTCGTCATTTTCGATAGATTTTAATACTTCTGTCAGTTCATCACCGAGGAATACGGATACAACAGCAGGCGGAGCCTCGTTTGCACCAAGACGGTGATCGTTTCCTGCGCTTGCTACAGAGATACGAAGTACATCTGCATATTCATCAACAGCTTTGATAACAGCTGTCAGGAAAATCAGGAACTGTGTATTTTCTGCAGGTGTTTTTCCTGGATCAAGGATGTTTACACCTGTATCAGTGATCATGGACCAGTTGTTGTGTTTACCACTTCCGTTGATTCCTTCGAAAGGTTTTTCATGAAGGAGGCATACAAGTCCATGCTTGTCAGCAACTTTCTTCATTACTTCCATTGTTAACTGGTTGTGGTCAACTGCAACGTTTGTTGTATCGAATACAGGAGCCAGCTCATGCTGTGCAGGAGCAACTTCATTATGTTTTGTTTTAGCCGGAATACCAAGTTTCCAGAGCTCTACATCCAGGTCATGCATATAAGCTGCAACACGAGGTTTCAGAGCACCGAAATAATGATCTTCCATTTCCTGTCCTTTAGGAGCAGGGGCACCGATCAGTGTACGTCCGCAGAATACAAGGTCTTTTCTCTGTTTATATAATTCCTTGTCTACCAGGAAGTATTCCTGTTCAGGACCTACGGTTGTATTGACATGTTTTACTTCTTTATTTCCTATTATATGAAGAAGGTTTGTTGCTTCTTTATCAAGCGTCTGCATGGAACGAAGGAGAGGAGTCTTTTTATCAAGTGCTTCTCCGCTGTAAGAGCAGAATGCTGTAGGAATATAAAGAGTTCCGTCTTTAATGAAGGCTGGTGATGTAGGATCCCATGCTGTATATCCTCTTGCCTCGAATGTGGCACGAAGACCGCCTGACGGGAAACTGGAAGCATCCGGCTCACCTTTTACAAGTTCTTTACCTGAGAAATCCATGATCACCTGACCATCTCCTGTAGGAGAAATGAAGCTGTCATGTTTCTCTGCAGTTACGTTTGTCATTGGCTGGAACCAGTGAGTATAATGAGTGGCGCCGTTCTCGGTAGCCCATTCTTTCATTGCAACAGCAACGGAGTTGGCAACATCAAGTTCAAGGTGTGTACCGCTCTCGATTGTTTTCTTTAATGCTTTGTACATGTCTTTTGGCAGTTTACTTCTCATTACTTTGTCGTTGAAGACCAGGCTGCCGTACAGTTCAGGGATATTCTGTGCCATATAGGTACTCTCCTTTCGGTTTGCAATATTTTCTGAATATGTGTAGTGCCGCTGCAGATCACCATTGTGACTGCCTGCGGTTTTCGTCTCATAGAAAATTCCTCATCGAACATTTTCTATGAAACGAAAGTTTTATAAAACGAAAAAAGCGCCCTGGATGAGATCTCTGTAGATCTTTCCAAAGCGCCTTTGCTTTATGTGCTGTACTATAAACGAAATGAAAACAGATGTCAAGCACTTTTTTTGAAAAAATTCAGAAAAAATTTTTGAGATGTGGCAAAAAAAGGATAGGTTGACAAATTTGTTTCTATTATTATAATTTTGGTTTGTAAGTATGAATTCAGCAAAATAGCGGCATATTGGACGGATAGATATTTATTAGATGTCTCATCCCTGATAGACAGAAAAGTTTTGCTGACATAGACTGGTATATCGTTTTTATTTTTTTGAATGTACCAGTATTCTGAAAAAGATATTCAAAAGAGAATACGATCGGAGGAAATCAGATGGCTGGAATAAAAGAAGAGTGCGGCGTCTTTGGAATTTATGATCTGGATGGCGGCAATGTAGTTCCGTCCATATATTATGGACTGACTTCCCTGCAGCACAGAGGACAGGAATCCTGCGGACTTGCAGTTTCTGATACTAAGGGAGAGCGTGGAAATGTGAAGTTTCATAAGGATCTGGGACTTGTAAGTGAGGTTCTCAGACAGGATGTTGTCCGTAAATATGAGGGAGATATTGGTATTGGTCATGTAAGATATTCCACAACAGGAGCTTCTGTTGCAGAGAATGCACAGCCCCTTGTTTTGTCTTATGTAAAGGGAACTCTTGCACTTGCACATAACGGAAATCTGGTTAATACACCGGAACTGAAATGGGAACTGATCCAGAATGGAGCGATTTTCCATACAACTACAGATTCAGAGGTTATTGCGTTCCATATTGCAAGGGAACGTGTACATTCCAAGACAGTAGAAGAAGCTGTGTTAAAGACTGCAAAGAAGATCAAAGGTGCTTATGGCCTGGTAGTTATGAGCCCGAGAAAGCTGATCGCTGTCCGTGACCCATATGGACTGAAGCCATTATGTCTTGGTAAAAGAGGAAATGCTTATGTCATTGCTTCTGAGAGCTGTGCACTCACATCTGTAAGCGCAGAATTTATCCGTGACATCGAGCCTGGTGAGATCCTTACGATCACAAAAGACGGACTGAAGTCCAACAAAGATCTTGCGGCAGCTGCTGCGAAACGTGCGCATTGCGTATTTGAGTACATATATTTTGCAAGACTTGACAGTACTATTGACGGAGTTAAGGTCTATGATGCCAGAATCCGTGGCGGCAAATCTCTTGCCAAATCTTATCCTGTAGAAGCGGATATCGTAACAGGTGTGCCGGAGTCCGGACTCCCTGCTGCAAAGGGATATTCCGAAGCATCCGGAATTCCGTTTGCATTTGCTTTCTATAAGAACAGTTATATTGGAAGAACTTTTATCAAGCCGACTCAGGAGGAGCGTGAGTCCAGTGTTCATCTGAAACTGAGTGTGCTGGAATCTGTTGTCAAAGGCAAGAGAATTGTTCTGGTGGATGATTCTATCGTTCGTGGAACAACCATTGCAAACTTGATCCATATGTTAAAAGAGGCGGGAGCAAAGGAAGTCCATGTACGTATCAGTTCACCGCCGTTCCTGCATCCATGTTATTTCGGAACGGATGTGCCGTCCAATGACCAGCTCATTGCAGCAAGTCACAGTACAGAGGAGATACGTAAAATGATCGGCGCAGACTCTCTCGGATATATGCAGACAGATTATCTGGAGGGAATGGCAGGCGGTCTGCCATTATGCAAAGCATGTTTTGATGGAAATTATCCTATGGAGATTCCGGATTATACGAACGCAGAGTTTGCGGATATTGTGAAGTGCTGAGAGAATGAAAGTAGGGACATTCCTTAATTGAAGAAGACTTTTTAAACTTAATTAAGCAGTGAAAAGGTTAGAAATTAGGAAACGGGAGTTTTTGAAAAAGTTCATAAAAATAGCAGAAACCTGTCGAAATATATGGAATCAATCTCATAAAGTGGTAAAACCAATCAGAAGAGAGATACATATAAAATACAAAATGATTCTGTAAAAACAGGGAAAAGTGAACAGAATGCACAATAAAAAGCCTCTGGCTTACTAAAATTGGACATATAAAAAAACTTGACAAATTCTGAAATGAGGAAGATAATGTGTGCATCTGATACAAGACAAACCAATGTTTTCAGATTTTCAGAAAGGGTGATGACAATGTCACAGAGTAAAATTAAGTTAAACGCAACCGAAGAAGTTCAGGAATTTGTAAACGCGGCAAGCAGATGCGATTTTGATATTGATGTATATTATAACAGATTTTTAATTGATGCAAAGTCAATCCTTGGTGTACTCAGCCTGGATCTGACCAGAGAGCTGACAGTTGACTGTCACGGAGAGAGTCCGGAATTTAATCGTACATTGAAGAAATTTGCAGTTGCATAGATTTTACATTTTTTTACAACCGAATAATTATTGCAGAGAAGACGGGCCTGGCAGATGAATTTCTACAGACCTGTCTTTTCTGTATTATGGTTATTGTTGTATGCAGAATATAGGGTTTCTGAAAAACAAGAAAATTCATTATTGACAAACGAAAAAAAATGTTTTATAGTATAGCATATTTTTAAAGAAAGCCAATTGAACATATTATTATAGAAGATATGATGATCTGACAAAGGCGTCAGATGCAGAATACCAGATGGGTCAAGTGCCCTCTGATAGCTGCATCTGACGCCTTTTTATTTATAAACAAAGGATGATGGAGGAGGAAATCAAAATGGCAGTTAAATACGTATTTGTCACAGGAGGAGTTGTTTCCGGTCTTGGAAAAGGTATCACAGCAGCGTCTCTGGGACGTCTTCTGAAAGCGAGAGGTTACCAGGTGACCATGCAGAAGTTTGATCCTTATATTAATATTGATCCGGGAACTATGAACCCGATTCAGCACGGAGAAGTCTTTGTAACAGATGACGGTACAGAGACAGATCTGGACCTGGGACACTATGAGAGATTCATTGATGAAAGCCTTGACAAAAATTCCAACGTGACCACAGGTAAGGTTTACTGGTCGGTTCTTCAGAAAGAACGTCACGGAGATTTCGGCGGAGGTACCGTACAGGTCATTCCCCATATTACCAATGAGATCAAGAGCCGTTTCTATCGTGCCAAATCACCGGAGGAAAACAAGATTGCCATTATCGAGGTCGGAGGAACAGTCGGTGATATCGAAAGCCAGCCATTCCTGGAAGCCATCCGCCAGTTCCAGCACAACGTGGGACATGACAATGCGATCCTGATCCATGTAACATTAATTCCTTATTTAAAGGCATCTGAAGAAATGAAAACAAAGCCAACTCAGGCAAGCGTAAAAGAACTTCAGGGAATGGGAATCCAGCCGGATGTACTGGTATGCAGAAGTGAACATGAACTGACAGAAGACATCAGAGAAAAAATCGCGTTATTCTGTAATGTACCTGTATCCCATGTACTTCAGAACCTGGATGTAGAGTATTTATATGAAGCTCCTCTTGCAATGGAAAGAGAGAAACTTGCAGATGTCGTTCTTTCAAGTCTTCGTCTGGAAAACAGAAAGCCGGATTTAAGCGATTGGGAAGCAATGGTAGAAAGCCTGAGAAATCCGAACAAAACAGTAAAGATTGCAATCGTAGGAAAATATACACAGCTTCACGATGCATACCTCAGTGTAGTGGAGGCGCTGAAACATGGCGGAATTTCCTGCAGAGCAAAAGTAGAACTTGAATGGGTTGATTCCGAAGAACTGACAGAGAAGAATCTGGATCAGCGTCTTCACGATGTAGATGGTATCCTGGTTCCGGGTGGTTTCGGAAACAGGGGTACAGAGGGAATGATCCTTGCAGCACAGTATGCAAGAGTATACAAGATCCCATACCTTGGTATCTGTCTGGGAATGCAGATGGCGATCGTAGAATTTGCCCGTCATGTACTTGGGTACGAAGATGCAAACAGTATTGAACTTGATCCGGATACCAAACATCCGGTAATCGCACTGATGCCGGATCAGGAAGATGTCGAGGATATCGGCGGAACCTTAAGACTTGGAAGTTACCCATGCATTCTTGCAGAGGATTCCAAATCTTATGAACTTTTCGGCAAGAAAGAGATTCACGAACGTCACAGACATCGTTATGAAGTAAACAACGCATTCCGTAAAGAACTTCAGGAGAAAGGAATGAACATTGTAGGAACTTCTCCTGATAACCGTATTGTAGAAATGATCGAGATCGCAGGGCATCCGTTCTATGTAGGAACCCAGGCGCATCCTGAATTCAAATCCCGCCCGAATCATGCACATCCTTTATTCAGAGGATTCATCCAGGCGGCAGTAGACTTCAAAAGTAAATAATTACTTTTGAAAGCCTCCGGCGGATTGCAGAGCTGCGCAGAGGAAAATGTCATGCAAAGCATGACGCGCAGCTCGCAGCAAGTACGCTGGAGAGTACTTGATACTAATGAAGAACAACAGCAGAAATAGAAAGGATGAGGAGATTATGAAAGAAGTGAGAGAACAGCAGCAA
>CAJLTE010000126.1 GCA_905209435.1 uncultured Blautia sp.
TCCGTCTTCTGTTTGCACATCTGCTGCCTGTTCAGATGTAAATCCAGATTCAAATCCGCTATCCAAAGCTGCGGCTGGAACTTCCAGACCCATGGACACACTTAACATAATCCCTAAAACTGCGGCTGCTACTCTCTTTTTCACTTTTATGCCTCCCTATTGTAACGTTGTAAATCTTATTCTCCTAAACCATTATTGATAACAGTTACAAGATTTCTTAAAGCCTCTGTCTCGTCCTCGCCTTCGCAAAATATAGTGATCTCATCACCACATTTCACACACGCCCCCAGAACACTAAGCACGCTTTTGGCATTGGCAGACCCCTGACCATACTGAAATGTTATAAGAGATTTATATTTCATAGCTTCCTTACAAAGAATGCCTGCCGGTCGTAAATGAAGGCCGGAAGGATTGTTCACCCTTACTTTCTCACTTACCATAGTTTCTCTCCCTTATTGCTGCTGTTCTCTGGATCCATAGCAATATATTTCGCCAAACGTTATCCGTAAACAACAGCTCATTCATTATTAGTATCTGAATTGGAAACTTCTGATATAGTCACATCTGCAACCACATCATCCAGAAGTTCAAATCCCTTAGGCAGCTTCACAGTCACAGGGATCTGATAGCTTCCTACTTCCATATCCTTCAGATCAACAGAAGCTTTCACTTCGTCAAGATTAAAGTCATCAAGCTCTCCAGCTGTTGCTTTCACGCGGATTTCAATCTTATCTGTTCCAAATGTTACCAGAAGATTATCAGCAAGGTTATCTACCGTAACCTGATTGGAGGGAAGACCATATGAATGACTTCCAATAGGTAAAATACTTACCTTCACCCAAACGTCCTCACTGGTTCCGCTTGTCAGCTTCACATCCTCAGGAAGCACATCTTTCAGACTGACTTTCTTCTCAATATCAGTTGTCTCTCCTGTAATATCAATATCAGTACCGCCTATCCAGATCGTGTTGTCATTCTGCTTCAGAGTCTCCAATGCCTCATCTGTTCCCGCAATACTTACAGTATCCGGAACAGTAGTCACACTCTCCACCTGATAGCCATCTGCCGGCACACCTACATAGTCCGCACCAATATTAACGCCTGTGCGAATCTTCCAAAATTTAGTTGTAACAACAACTTTGGTATTATCTATGGTGAGATAAGCCATTCTTCCGGCAAGACTGTCCTGATTCTTATCAATAATATTCAGTTCTGCCTCTTCGGAAAAATCCTTTGTTCGGCCATCAACATCAACGGTCGCATTTACTTTATCAATTTTATTCACAAGAGATTTCGGACCTGTAATTTTAACTTTCTCCGGACTTGCAGTCTGGGAACCAACCTCGTAGCCCTTGCCCGGCTGGCTGGAACCGTAATTTACATTAACCAGAAACTCCTGTGTTACTTTTTCTTCCAGTCTGACACTGAGATACTGTGGTGTCACTTTAATATTCTCGGGGCTGATTCCCGGACAGGAGGCAGTGATCGGAACCATAACCGGATCTGTATCAAGGCTTCCTGCCTGCTGCAGATCTGCCGTCAAGGTTATATTGGTCTGAGTAATCCTGGAAAGAAGTCTTCTCTCTCCTGTGATTGTAACCCTTATAGGATCCGGATCATCATCCTGCATACACATCATGTTTGCACTATCCACATAAGCCGTATTCTGGAGTTCTACATTTTCTCCGGCAATGGTGATACTTTTACTGGATACCGGATTGTCCACATTTACCACAATAAACCAGATCAGAAATCCGATGAAAACAGACATGATCTTCAAGGTAAAATTCCTAGTCAGCTTTGTCTTCTTCATGTCTCATTCTTCCTTTCAACAGATGACGCAGTTTACTGTTAGTTACAACCTTTTTATTCTGAGCCTTGATCAATGCAGATCTCAGTTCAGCACTGGTAAGACCTCTGCTGAGCTGTCCGTTCTGGGCCATAGACACCTGCCCGGTTTCTTCTGAAACAATAATTGTCAGGGAATCACTTACTTCACTAATTCCCACACCAGCTCTGTGTCTGGTTCCAAGCTGTTTGCTCAGCTCCATATTGTCGGAAAGAGGCAGATAACAGGTAGCTGCTACAATTCGATTGCCACGCACCAGGACAGCGCCATCATGGAGTGGTGTATTATGTTCAAAAATATTGATCAGGAGCTGACTTGTAAGAACTGCATCCACATTGATTCCTGTGCGCTCATATTCACTTAAGCGGATATTCTGCTCAATGACGATCAATGCGCCAGTTCTTACTTCTCCCATGTCAAAACATGCCTTCACAAGCTCATTGATTGTTTTATCTGTAAACCTTTCCTGTACCTCTTTGCCGGCATCCAAAGGGAAAATAGAAGCCATAAACTTCTTCTGTCCCAGCTGCTCCAGCATTTTCCGAAGTTCTGGCTGGAAAATAACAACAACACTGGTAAGAAGTATAGTAGAAAGATTCTTAATGATCCAGAGGATCGTATTCATTTTCAACACATATGCAAATAAAATAAAAAGGAGTACTATCAGAATTCCCTTCAACAGAGTATAAGCGCGGGTAAACTTGATCCACACCATAAACTGATAGATAAAGAAGGAAATCAGGGCAATCTCCAGTATGTCTGTTACTCCCAGACTGGGCAGGGAGAGTTTTGACAAATATCCTGATAATCTGACTGCCATATCCTGCATAGTGTACTCCTTTCTTTGTTACCATTCACTGCCAAGCAGTAACCTTAAAGATCTTTAAGAGATTCTTCAAGCTTTTTTTCAAAATCAATATCCTTAGCAGCAGGTTTCTCTGCCTGTCTTGGCTTTCTGTCTGCTGCTGGAGAAGCTTTCTTTCTTTTAGGCTTCTCATCCTGTCGGAAGATTGGATTGGCATAAGTACCAGAGTTGTCCTCTGCCTTGCGCTCTTCACGAACAGGTTCTGCATTTATTTTCTTAATACTTCTCTCGGAAGTTGCAACAGAAGCCTTGGGAACTGCTTTTACATAATAGAAGTACTCATCATCCTCATACTCCAGACGCTCTGCACGGCTGTAATCTCCTCCAAATGCAAAGAACTCAAGCACAAGTGCCAGGAGAACAGCTGCAATCGTACAGATCAAAAGCGGAACCATTGCAACAGTTGCATTCAGGTTCATTCCAAAACTTCCAACAAGCATTATAAACACATAGGCAACACCGCCTGTAATAATAGATATCCTCCATGCATGATCAAAAGAGCGGGTACGGATCAGATGTACCAGAAGGATAACTGCTACAAAAGCAACAACTGCAATCCACATTCCCCAGTTCTGTACCAGACCGTCAGCCATGATCTGCAGCTTATCTGTCATCTCCAGATCCGGATTCACAAGAATTGTTGACTGTGATCTTAAAAAACGGATAAAATAATACATAACCACACCGCAGCCAGCCGGAATTGCAGATAAACTGCTCTCCATAAGTCCGCTTCCAATAGGAAGTAATGCCGGAAGGCTGAATGCAAAGGAAAGCGGTGTAAATACAAATGTTACATTCTGTTCACCACTGAACCTCAGGAAAAAGATCATCATCAGAAGGATCAGAACAAGCATAAATGCCGCAATTTCAATTCCAAGTGCATAACTGTGAACAAGGATCAGCACAAAACCAATATACATCATAGCGGAAGACGGCAAAATGGAACAGATCAATGCCAGGATCAGTACTAAAAATACATTATTCAGGCGAGACATATATCCCATATTCGCATTGATCCACAGGAAATAAACCAGTGCAAGAACAAACTTCATTACAGGCAGGATATACATTTCATACTGTCCGTATATTTCTTTTATTTTCTGCTTTAACTCAAGTAATGCTGTCATTTTCTATATCCTCCTGACATTTCACGTCCTGCGAATTTCTTTTCTTCACGAGTATAGATTTTCTCTAATTTCGTCAGCTGAGTGTAATACTGTTTTACACTCTTCTTCGCCTTATGGTACTTCACAGTGTACTGGATATATGTCAGCACAGAATATAATACCAATATCCCTATATATCCCCCCAGGACTACAACTCCAAGAGAGATCAGATCCATCTTGTGCACATTATCCAGCAGATATTCCAAATTATACGCTGCAATCACAGCCAGTATCAATCCATATCCAATTGTTACAAGAAAGAAATTCTTAATCAGCGCCAGACCAATATAGTCACTCCTGTAGTACTTGCTTACTGGAAGATACTTTCTGCCTTCCTGTTTCTCATATACAGCAAGCCGGTCCATTATCTTTACTTTTTCTTCGTTTATCATAAATGGCTCCTTATGCGTTTCTTTTAAAGCTGAAAAGCTATACTCATACAGGATGATTGTATCATATATCCCATGCCATGAAAAGCATTTTTTTACCTGTTGTTTCCAATACACAGCGTGAGAAAATATACATGGGATGCTCCCTTTTCCAGCAGAAGCTTTGCCAGCACATCCATGGTACTTCCAGTAGTATATACATCATCAATAAGCAAGATACGCATTCCTGCAGGATTTCCTACAACCTGAAAAGCTTTTTGAAGATTCTTCTTTCTTTCAGCCGCATCCAGTTTTTTCTGTGATCGGGTAGCATGGCACTTTTTTAGAATAGCAGTATCTACAGGAATCCCAGCATAACGGGACAGTTCTTTCGCCAGAAGTTCAGCTTGATTAAACCCTCTTATGCGCTGCTTTCTTCTATGAAGCGGAACCGGAATGATTATCTGCGGCTTCCATAATGCAAGCATATCTTTTCCGTAGATATACAATGCTTTTCCATAAAAGCGGCTGTATTCCTGACAACCAAAATATTTATATTTCATTATAGAGTATCTCATCCGGTCATCATAGAGAAAAATCCCGCGTCCCTGGTCAAAAGCGCCTGGATGGGCGCCGCAGTCCCTGCAGTATTCTTCATCTCCATTTACCGGTTTTCCGCATTTGTAACACCGTGGCCCCGATACAGGTCTTAAATCTCCGGCACAGTCCAGACAGATCAACTGATGGCTGTTCCTAAGAATCCTGTGACACAGAGGACACCGTCTTGGATACAACAGATCCAGAAAGTTCCTGTATCCTTGCCCAAAGAGAGCTGTAACGTTTCTGCTGCTTCTCATTGCGGATCATCTCCCCGAAAGTCTCCTCACTTCCAACTACAGTAACACATTTCCTGGCTCTTGTAACACCTGTATACAAAAGATTGCGGTTCATCAGCATCTTGGGGCCGGAAAGGAGCGGCAGAATAACTGCCGGATATTCTGAGCCCTGGGATTTATGTATGGTTATAGCATAGGCAAGTTCCAATTCTTCCAGCTGCTTAAAAGAATAGTCAGCGAAACGTCCATCCTCAAATTCCACAGTGGCAGTCTCTGCAAATTCATTGATTTCCTTCAGAATGCCAGTATCTCCATTAAATACGCCCACCCCTTCTTCTACAGGAATTCCGTATTTCCCCCGGACTTCCCATTCCAGCTGATAGTTGTTCCGAATCTGCATAACCTTGTCTCCCTCACGGAAAAGCCGTTCTCCAATTTCTTTCTCTTTTTTACCTGATTCTGGTGGATTCAGGTATCTCTGTAAGATCTGGTTCATCCTCTCTACGCCCAGAAGCCCCTTTCGCATTGGAGTCAGAACCTGTATTTCAAAAGGTCTTGCATCCACATACTTCGGCAGTTTCTCCTGAATCAGTGCGATGACCACGCGGATAATAATATCGGCATCATATCTCTTCAGGAAAAAGAAATCGCGGCTTTTGTTATCAAGGGAAACCTGCTCTCCGTTATGGATCTTGTGTGCATTTACTACAATATCACTGTGAGAGGCCTGCCTGAAAATTTTCTTCAGTTCTACTACTGGAAAAACGCCGCTTTGAATAATATCCCGCAGCACATTTCCAGGACCTACACTTGGCAGCTGGTTCTCATCTCCTACCAGAATGATCCTGGTTCCCGCAGTCACCGCAAGAAGCAGTGAATGCATAAGAAAAATATCCACCATAGACATCTCATCAATAATGATTACATCTGTATCCAGCGGATTCTCTGCATTCCGTTCAAAATGAACACCCTGAGACTCTCTGCCATCCTCATCCGGCACACCGTTCAATTCCAGAAGCCGATGTATTGTCTGTGCTTCATAACCTGTAGCTTCTGTCATTCGCTTGGCTGCGCGTCCTGTAGGTGCTGCCAGACGAAGAGTTGCGCCTTCGCCCTCGAAAAAACGAATAATTGCATTGATCGTGGTAGTTTTACCGGTACCTGGTCCTCCTGTAAGTACAAAAAGGCCATTTCCAGCAGCCTCTACAACAGCCTTCTTCTGCATTTCCTCCAAAACAGTACCTGTTTCTTTCTCAATCTGGGCAATTCTTCGCTCCATCATCTGCTCATTCTGTGGATAACGGATATTTAATTCAGTGAGCATTCTTGCTGTATTCAGTTCCAAGCGGTAATACTGGCTTGGATAAACCAGTACCTCTCTGTCATTCTCTTTTAAAACAACATTCCGGTCAATTGCCATATCCATCAGATGTTTCTCCATATAAGAAACATCTACCTGAAGCAGCTGGGAAGCTCTGTCAAACAGTTCGTCCTTCGGAAGATATACATGTCCTTCCCCTGAAGCTTGGAGAAGAGTATACATCATACCGCTGCGGATCCTGTAATCTGAATCTGCATGTATACCAATACGTGACGCAATGGTGTCTGCAATTTTAAAGCCAACTCCCGAGATATCATCTGCCAGACGATAGGGATTCTCCTGAAGCACACTGTATACGGACTGACCATATTTCTGATATATCTTTGCTCCAAGATTCAGGGAAATGCCATATTTCTGCAGAAACATCATGGCTTTTCGCATATCTGCCTTCTCAGTCACCTGTACTGCAATCTCTCTGGCTTTCTTCTCACTGATTCCCTTGACTTCCGCCAGCCTTTCCGGTTCTTCTTCCACTATTCTAAGGGTATCCTCGCCAAAACACCGCACAATTCTGGCAGCAAGTGCTGCACCTACCCCTTTAATCGCTCCGGAACCCAGATAACGTTCCATAGCCTGGGTGTCCTCTGGTGCCTTTTCCGCATAAGACTGGATATTAAATTGTCTGCCGTATATATGATGCTGGGAAAACTGTCCCTCAGCTTCAATGGTCACACCCTGTGTAACGTCAGGAAATGTTCCTACACAAGTCAGCTCTTCCTCTGAATCCGCGGTCTTAAGAACCATAACTGTATATCCATTTTCATCATTGCGGAATATGACATGATCTATATAGCCTGTAACTTTCTCACTCATTTGTTCTTCTCCTGCCGCCAGCACTAACCAAAGGGCACTGCTAGAA
>CAJLTE010000127.1 GCA_905209435.1 uncultured Blautia sp.
ATACTATTACAGTAAACAGCAACATAAAGCTGTATGCAGTTGTGTTTAACCGTTCCGCTGAGGAAGACCTGACTCTTTCAGAGCTTCTGCAATCCGCAAGCAGCTGGAAAATTGGAAATGGAAGCAATCGGGGTTACAATCACATTATTTTTGTAGGAGACTCCCGGACCAATCGTATGCAGAGAACGCTGCAAAATTTAAATTCAGGGTATTATGAGTCGAATCTGCTGCGTGATATTGATTTTGTATACGAAGAGGGAAAAGGTCTTGAATGGCTGAAGTCTCAGGGAATGAATACGATTCTTTCTATTGCAGAAGAGAATTATTCCGTTCTGAAACCAACTGCGGTTATTTTTAATCTGGGAGTAAACGATCCTGGAAATATGTATGATTATATTTCTTATTATCAGGAGATTGCTGAGAGCTTACAGAAAAAAAATTGCAAGCTGTTCTTTATGTCAGTGAATCCGGTGAACAGTAAGACAATCGAGTATCTTGGTAAGAATGCAATCCGAAAGGAAGAAGTAATCCGCAAATTCAATTCTGTTGTGAGCAGTGCTCTTGGCAGCACTTTCGAATATATTGATACGTATTCTTATCTGATGGAGAATGGATATGGTACCAATATTAGTGGAACTGGAGTTGACATGCCGGACGATGATGGACTTCATTACACCACCAAGACTTACAAACGAATTTTTAAGTATTGTCTGGATTATCTTATATTGCATTAAACGTTCAGAGAAATACTGAGAATGAGGCAACTTTGCAATAGGAAAATACTTACAGAAGAGAAGATCTTTGTCCAAAAGTGTCGAAGCTTAACAGACAGGATCTTCTTTTATTCCCTGGAAAAATATCCTTGCGCGAATAAGAGGAATAGTCTATACTATAGAGAAATGAGTGTTTGGAAAAATGAGGAGAAAGAGGAACTAATTATGAAACTTACAACAGTAAAAGAGATTTACAGAGAACGGGATAAATACCTGGATCAGGAGATCACCGTAGGCGGCTGGGTACGAAGCGTTCGTGATTCCAAGACCTTTGGATTTGTTGTTCTCCATGATGGAACATATTTTGAGACCCTTCAGATCGTTTACCATGATACAATGGACAATTTTGCTGAGATTTCCAAACTGAATGTAGGCGCAGCGATTATTGTAAAGGGAACTCTGGTAGCGACTCCACAGGCGAAACAGCCATTTGAGATCCAGGCTGCAGAAATTTCTGTAGAGGGAACATCCGCACCAGATTATCCACTTCAGAAGAAACGTCACAGCCTTGAGTATTTAAGAACGATCACACATCTTCGTTCCAGAACAAATACCTTCCAGGCTGTTTTCCGTGTACGTTCCCTCTGTGCATATGCAATACACAAATTCTTTCAGGAGAGAGGTTTTGTTTATGTACACACTCCGCTGATCACAGGAAGTGACTGCGAGGGTGCAGGTGAGATGTTCCAGGTTACAACCATGGATCTGAATAATATTCCTACAGATGATAAGGGAAATATTGATTACTCTCAGGATTTCTTTGGGAAAGAGACAAACCTGACTGTAAGCGGTCAGTTGAACTGTGAGACATTTGCACAGGCATTCCGTAATGTATATACATTTGGACCAACTTTCCGTGCCGAGAACTCCAACACCACACGTCATGCAGCTGAGTTCTGGATGATCGAGCCTGAGTGTGCATTTGCTGATCTTGAAGACAACATGAATCTTGCAGAAGCGATGCTGAAATATGTGATTGGATATGTTCTTGAGAATGCTCCGGAGGAAATGAACTTCTTCAATTCTTTTGTGGACAAAGGACTTCTTGACAGATTGAATCATGTGGCAAACTCTGAGTTCGGTCGTGTTACCTATACAGAAGCAATTGAGCTTCTCGAGAAGAATAATGACAAGTTTGATTATAAAGTATCCTGGGGATGTGATCTGCAGACAGAGCATGAGCGTTATCTGACAGAACAGATTTTTAAGAAACCTATTTTTGTTACAGACTATCCAAAGGAAATTAAAGCATTCTATATGAAAGCAAACGAGGATGGCAAGACTGTTGCAGCTATGGACTGCCTGGTTCCTGGAATTGGTGAGATTATCGGTGGAAGCCAGAGAGAGGATGACTATGGTAAGTTGAAAGCTCGTATGGAAGAGCTTGGGCTGAAGGAAGAAGACTATGACTTCTATCTTGATTTGCGTAAATATGGTTCTACACGTCATTCAGGATTTGGTCTTGGATTTGAGCGCTGTGTAATGTATCTCACAGGAATGGGCAATATCCGTGACGTAATTCCATTCCCGAGAACAGTTAACAACTGCGATTTATAAAATGAGGTAAAAGAATGAGATTTATTCATCTTGCAGATGTACATCTTGGTGCAGTGCCCGACAGAGGCTGCCCATGGAGTGACAAGCGGGAGAATGAAATCTGGGAAACATTCCGCCGGGTTATTGCGGGTATCCGCGAAAATCCGGTGGATTTGTTATTTATAGCCGGAGATTTGTTCCATCGTCAGCCACTTCCATATGAATTGAAAGAAGTAAACGATTTATTTTCCGGAATACCGGAAACAAGGGTATATTTAATGGCAGGAGAAAGGGATTATCTGAAAGAAAATTCTTTTTACAGAACTTTCACCTGGGCACCGAATGTGACTTTTTTTCCGGAAGAGAAGGTAACCTGTGTGAAAGATACGCAATTCGGGGTATATGTTTATGGAATGAGCTATGAACATTCACAGATCAGACAGCCCTTGTATGATGGCGTACGCCCTGTGAAAAATGATGGAGTGCATATTCTTATGGCTCATGGCGGTGATGAAAGCCATTGCCCGTTAAATATAGCTGCACTTGCAGGAGCTGGTTTTGATTATATTGCATTGGGGCATTTCCATACTCCACAGAGCGTAATAAGAGATGTGGCTGCTTACAGCGGAGCTCTTGAGCCAATTGAAAGCAATGATCTGGGAGCACATGGCTACATTGAGGGAAGGATTGAAAATGGAAAAGTGAAAACCAGATTTGTGCCGTTTTCTATTCGAACCTATAGTCAGCTTCTTCTCAATGTAAATGAAGAAAGCACCCAGCTATCTATTGAAGAAGCTTTGAAGGATGAGATATATAAAAAAGGCGGACTGAATATATATCGTGTAATTCTTCAGGGGAAAAGAAAACCAGAGCTTTTTCTGATTCCGGAAAAACTGAAATCCTTTGGAAATATTACGGAAGTACTGGATGAGACCAGACCTGCTTATGATCTGGAAGAATTGCAGAAAAAATATGCCGGAACTTTGATAGGTGATTATATCTGCTTTTTTATGGAAAAAAACAGAAATACAGTGGAAGATAAGGCTCTGTACTATGGTTTGCAGGCACTGCTGGAGACAAGACATTCCAGCTGACATAGAGCAGATAGTAACAGAAAATATGTATTGCAGTGTAAAAGTGAGATGTATGTGCGAGGGAATAAGGTTATATGATTTTTAAACGCATATTAATAAATAATTTTGGTGGGCTTCGGGAAAAAGACATAGAACTGACCTCTGGAGTAAATGTGCTCTATGGACTGAAAGAAACAGAAATGAACATTGTGTTTATCTTTGTGAAGAGCATGTTCTTTGGAGTGCCTGAGGAAATGCAGGAAAAGAATGGAATTTATGAAAAAGCAGGAACTGAAGCTTCCAGGGAAAAATATGGTGGAACTATATGGTTTCAGCACAATGGAAAAGATTACCGCCTGATGCGGGAAATAGGGGCAGGAATCCATAATTGTGAGTTGTTCTGTGAAGATACCAGAGAAATTTTAAATGGGGAAAATGGAGCCCTCGAGAGGATACTTGGTGGATTTAGTGAGAATCTGTTCGATAATACTGTTATGGTAGAAGCACTTGGCGGTAGTTCTTCCAGGGAAATGGCAAAGGAACTACAGAATAAACTGGCTGTTCTCAGCAAAAGCGGAGATGGTCTGGTGGATCTTGGAAGAACGGAGCAGATGCTGAAGATGTGGCGCAAGGGATATCTCACCCAGAAAGAACGTGGCAGGAAAGCAGTTCAGAGAGAACAGGAAAAACTGAGCGAGAAACTGGAAAGTCTGCAGAATGATCTGGATGGACTTCGGGACCAGAAGGGTCAGGTGGTTCAGGCGCAGGCAAAAATTTATTCTGCAGCAGGGAAAGAAGAAGCCGCTGTGATTGAAGAACAACTGCAGGCTATAGAGAAAAAGAATCTGGGAATGGTGATAGCAGGTATTCTGGCCGTTATTGTGGGAATTATTGGTATTGTTGGAAGATTTCAGTTAACTGATGAGATGTCTAAAATAGGAATGGATGTATGCATCATTGCTGCTGTTGTGGCAATGGTTTATACACTTACTGCACGAAGAAAGCTGCATATGGAGTTTGTAAAGCTAAAGAAGAAAAAAGTGTATTTGCAGTCACAGCAGGAAAAGCTGAAATCCAGTAAAGAAGATATTGATGGAATTTACGGTGAGAAACTGACTGCTTTTACGAATTTGCAGAGCGAATATCAGGAATTTGAGCTGGAAATGTCACTTCCTACTTCTGAAGATCTGGAAACACAGTCCTTGAACCTGGCTATGGATACCATAAAAGAGCTGTCACGCAGTATTTATCTTGAGAAAGGCAGAAAGATTCGGATACGAGCATCCCAAATTTTCAGGGAACTTACAGATGGAAAATATATAGAGTTCTATGGAGATGAGGGACAGAGTTTGGAACTGTGTCTGGAAGAGGGAACTGTTTTGGCAGAAAATCTGGAAAAGGAAAACCTTGAAATGCTGTATTTTTCTATTCAGATGGCTGCTGCTGAGTTGTTCACGAATGAAACTGTTTTTCCAGTTATTTTGGATGATATTTTCCATGGGAAGAATCAGGATAAGCTTATGGCAGTTTTCAGGTGGCTGAAAAAACAGCCCAGACAGGTGCTGCTTTTTACCAATAATAAGGATATGGCTGACATTTTTTAGAAAACTGTTACAGTGAATGTTAAGTGCTCACGAAGCATGTAACTGTGAAAGTACTGAACAGTTACAAATAAATGATAACAAAACAAGAGGCTGACACCTGGAAGGGTCAGCCTCAAATTATTTTATTTATTTCTCATACTGTGCCATATATTTGTTTACACAGCGTTTAATCCTGTCAACTGGATTCAGCAGATGGCTTACAGACATATCATGATTCAGTGTATCAATGATCAGTGCAATGTATTTGCTCATATCACAGGAAATGTAATATGGTTTTGCAAGAAGCTCCTCAGACTGATATACCATATTGGTAGTGAGAAGCTTGTCAAATACACCAGCAGCATGTGCTTCATCGAATTTCTTAAGGTTGTCTGTAAACAGACCGAACGTGGAGCAAAGGTAAATTCTGCCGGCACCCCTGTCCTTAAGAAGAGAAGCAATCTTCAGGATAGTGTCACCAGAAGAGATCATGTCATCAATCAGGATCATATCCTTGCCTGCTACATTTGGACCAAGGAACTCATAGGCTGCAATCGGATGTCTTCCTCCTATATTCTTGGAGTAGTCAAGGCGTTTGTAATACATGCCCATATCAACACCCAGGATGTTTGCAAGATAGATCGCACGGCTCATGCTGCCCTCATCCGGGCTGATGATCATAAAATGCTCATTGTCAATATGAAGTCCCTGCTCATGGTTCAGAAGAGCCTTGATAAATTGATAAGAAGGCTGAACAGTCTCAAATCCATGAAGTGGGGTGGCATTCTGAATCTGTGGGTCATGTGCGTCGAAAGTGATAATATTTTCAACTCCCATATTTATCAGTTCATGAAGGGAAGTAGCACAGTCAAGAGACTCTCTTCCAATACGCTTGCTCTGACGACCCTCATAAAGGTATGGCATGATTACATTCACGCGGCGGGCCTTTCCTCCAATAGCTGCAATTACACGCTTCAGATCCTGATAATGATCATCCGGAGACATTAGGTTGGTGTATTTGCCAATTGGATATGAGATGTTGTAGTTACATACATCTACAAGAATATAAACATCATCTCCTCGCACGGACTCGGTGATCACACATTTACCCTCGCCGGAACCGAAACGCGGGTTCTGAACTTTGATTGTATAGGAATCTCTTTTGTATCCTTCAAAGGCGAAAGAATCTGATTCTGAATGCTCACGCTCCTTACGCCACTTAACGAGCCATTCGTCGACTTTCTGTCCAAGGCTCCTGCAGCTTTCCAAAGGAACTAATCCCAGCCTTCCAACGGGAAGTGTAGTCAATTCTTCTTGTGCCATTCTTTACTTTCCTCCTAAAAAAATTTTCTGAATGCGGATATCTTTTCCCACAAGCTTAGTCATCTGATAGTTGCTGGCGATGCGGGAAAAGGTTCTCTCAGAATAAGTTGCTGAGAAATCTTCCAGCTTCAGGTTTGTGGAAATAATCGTAGATTTCTTGCGCATGATCCGCTCATTGATGCACAGGAAAAGCTGTGAAGATACAAAGCTGTTGGTAAGCTCTGTACCCAGGTCATCAATGATCAGCAGGTCACAGTCAAAAATCGGTTCATCATCGGGAGCGTCATTGCCTCTGGAAAAAGCAGAGCCTGCAAGAAAATCAAAAAGCTCGAATGAAGAAAAATAAAGTACACAGTGTGCACTGTCCAGAAGATCGTGAGCGATGCAGTGGGAAAGAAAGGTCTTGCCCACACCTGTGTCGCCGTAGAAAAACAGGTTCTGGAAAGAATTATCAAAGTCAGCGACAAATTCCTTCGCCATCTTATACGCGCGACGTGCAGTCTCACGTTCGGTGAGTCCCGTTGAATCATTTGTTATTGTATCAGAATAAAAGTCAAAAGAAAAGTGGTCAAAGTTCTCTTTTTCAAGAATTTCTTTTAAATTTGACTGTGTATACAGAAGTTCGATCTCTGCCTTCTTGAAACAGGAGCATTTCTGGCTGCCGATATAGCCAGTATCCTGGCAAAGAGGGCAGGTGTAGCTCATCTCCAGATAATCAGCAGGATAGCCGGAAGAAAGCAGTAATGCAGTGCGTTCCTGGGAAAGCAGGGCAATATCATTGCGAAGATCTTCAATGCCGACTTCCTGGCGGCTGATCAGGGCCCGGGCCTTCCTGGCACTTAAAGTAGCTACTTCCTCGTCGATTTCACGCAGACGGGGAATTTTCTCATAGGCTTCAGCAAGATGCTCTTCCTGTATGCGGCGGTTCCTGGCCTGGCGACGGTTGTATTCCCGCATTATAGTATCGTATTGGTAATTCTGTAAGGGCATGTAAATTCTCCTTCCAGGTTGTAAGA
>CAJLTE010000128.1 GCA_905209435.1 uncultured Blautia sp.
TTCCACAAAGTCGATGTCCGGTTGGATGGTTGTCACGGTTATCGGTATGAATATGTTTCAGTTTCTCAAGGAATGTGGAAAGCAGTGTTGTTGCAATCTCATCCGCTCTGTCATCATCATTACCGTAACGTGGGAAGTCACCCTCGATCTCGAAGTCTGTAGTGATTCCATCCTCATCACGGATAGCTTTTACTTTCGCATATTTGATAGCGGAAAGGGAGTCAACTACATGAGAGAATCCTGCGATACCAGTTGCAAAAGAACGGTCAACTTTTGTATCGATCAGAGCCATCTCTGCTGCTTCATAGTAATATTTGTCATGCATGTAATGGATCATGTTCAGAGTTCCTACATAAAGGTGAGCCAGCCAGTCCATCATCTTGTCATATTTTCTGATCACTTCATCATAGTCAAGATATTCGGAAGTAATTGGTGTATACTCCGGTCCTACCTGCTGTTTTGTCTTCTCATCAACACCACCATTGATCGCATACAGAAGGCATTTTGCAAGATTCGCACGAGCACCAAAGAACTGGATTTCTTTACCTGTCTCTGTAGCAGATACGCAGCAGCAGATGCTGTAGTCATCGCCCCATACCGGACGCATAACATCATCATTCTCATACTGGATGGAACTTGTTGTAACAGAAATATTTGCAGCATATTTCTTAAAGTTTTCAGGCAGTCTTGAGGAGTAAAGCACTGTAAGGTTTGGTTCCGGAGCCGGTCCCATATCTTCCAGTGTATGAAGGAAACGATAGTCACTCTTTGTTACCATGTGACGTCCGTCGATTCCCATACCTGCTACTTCCAGAGTTGCCCATACAGGGTCACCGGAGAATAACTGGTTGTAAGAAGGAATACGTGCAAATTTTACCATACGGAATTTCATTACCATGTGGTCAACAAGCTCCTGAGCTTCAGACTCTGTAAGAGTACCATTCTCAAGATCTCTTTCAATATAGATATCAAGGAATGTGGAGATACGTCCAACACTCATTGCAGCACCGTTCTGTGTCTTGATCGCTGCCAGATATCCGAAGTACAGCCACTGGAATGCTTCTCTTGCGTCTTTAGCAGGCTGGGAAATATCATAGCCATATGCCTGAGCCATTGCTTTCATGCCTTTCAGCGCACGGATCTGATCTGCGATCTCTTCACGAAGCTGGAAGTCGTAACGTCTCATACCTTCACGGTCACAAGCTGCGAAATCCTTCTGTTTTCCCTCGATCAGAGCATCAATACCGTACAGAGCCACACGTCTGTAGTCACCTACGATACGTCCACGTCCATAAGTGTCCGGAAGACCTGTAAGGATCTTGTTGTGACGTGCTGCTTTCATCTCTGGTGTATAGATATCGAATACGCCCTGGTTATGAGTTTTGAATTCATAGTTATTGAAAATATCTTTAATTTTATCACTTACTTCGTATCCATAGGTTTCGCATGCCTGCTCAGCCATTTTGATACCGCCGTATGGCATAAATGCACGTTTGAGAGGTTTGTCTGTCTGAAGTCCTACAACTTTCTCAAGGTTCTTGAGGTCTTCGTCAATGTATCCAGGGCCATATGCAGTCAGAGATGTGACAACTTCTGTCTCCATGTCCAGAACTCCGCCGTTTGCACGTTCTGCTTTCTGCAGTTCCTGAAGTTTGCCCCAGAGTTTGTTTGTAGCCTCTGTAGGTCCTTCCAGGAAGGAATCATCTCCATCATATGGTGTGTAGTTCAGCTTGATAAAGTTACGAACGTCGATCTTCTCTTTCCAACGGTTCCCTTTAAAGCCATTCCACTGTTCAAAATTTTTCATTCTTTTACCTCTTTCTCTAAAATATTTCCGCGCATTTCTCACTAGCCTAAAGTGAGATAATAAAATGTAATTTGTACTGTTTTAGGACACTTTTCTGTCCACGCAGTTAGTATACGTAAACATAAGCGTTATGTCAATCGGTTTTTCGTATGATTTTAATTAAATACAATCCTGAACGTTTCTCTTTATTTTTTCCTGTTTTATTGTACTTTATCCCGTACATTTGGGTTTTTTTGTACTTCTGGAAATACAAAAAGATACCTGTCAGACTACTCCGGGAGCAGTCTGACAGGTACCCGATAATTTTTATCTTATGTAAAGTTATTTTCTCCTGCCGAATCTTTATATTTATCTCATTCATAAAAATTCCTACCGAAAAACTTTATTGTATCGCAGGAGCATTATAAAGTAATTTCCTATGGTATATATAAAATAGCCAGGTCATTTCCTGTCAAAAAATGATCTGGCTATTTCAGATGGACAAGATTGCCCGCAAATATTTATATTCTCAATCAGCGATTATTGATTGCAGTTACAAGTGCATCAATAGAGGCACGGATAATATCCGGGTCTACGCCAGCTCCCCATGCAAGAGTTCCATCCGGTTTCTTAATACCAACATAAGCAATTGCCTTGGAACTTGAGCTACGTTCCAGAGCATGCTCCTGATAAGTCTCCAGAGTATATTTCAGTTCATATGCTTTCTTTAATGCATTGCTGACTGCATCCAGACGTCCGTTACCAACTGCCTCGGTAGTGATTGTCTTACCTTTAAAAGTTGAAGTAACTTTTGTGGAAATTCCGTCTGCCGTCTGCTGGAAATGAACTTCATTGATGCTGTACGGCTCCACAACATTCTCAAATGTCTGTTTAAACAGATTGAAGATTTCATCCGGATGAAGTTCTTTATGTTTATGGTCAGAAACTGCCTTTGTGGCATATCCCATTGCTTCACGCATTTTCGGCGGCAGGTTCAGTCCGAATTTTGTCTCAAGGATATATCCAACGCCACCTTTACCGGACTGGCTGTTGATACGGATAACATCTGCATCATAGTTTCTGCCAACATCTGTCGGATCAATTGGAAGGTATGGTACATTCCAATGATCTGGATCTTTATCTTCTCTCCAGTGCATACCTTTTGCAATAGCATCCTGATGTGAACCGGAAAATGCAGCAAATACAAGAGCACCACTGTATGGACTTCTTTCGTTGACCTTCATTCCTGTACACTCTTCATATACCTCACAGATATGCGGCATATCGGAAAAATCAAGTTTCGGATCCACACCCTGAGAATACATATTCATACCAAGTGTAACGATATCTACATTACCTGTACGCTCACCATTTCCAAATAATGTACCCTCAATTCTGTCCGCACCTGCAAGTAATCCCATTTCAGAGTCTGCCACACCGCAGCCTCTGTCGTTGTGTGGATGAAGAGATACAATGACATTTTCACGGTATTTCAGATTCTCACACATATATTCAATCTGACTTGCATAAACATGCGGCATGGAATGCTGTACAGTTACAGGCAGATTAATGATACATTTATTGTCTGCTGTTGGCTGCCATACATCCAGAACTGCGTTGCAGACTTCAAGAGCATATTCAGGTTCTGTACCTGTAAAACTTTCAGGACTGTATTCGAACTGGAAATTGCCTTCTGTTTCAGCTGCCAGTTTCTTTAATAATGCTGCTCCATCTACCGCAATCTTCAGGATCTCTTCTTTGGATTTCTTGAATACCTGTTCTCTCTGTGCCACAGAGGTGGAGTTGTATACATGTACAATTGCTTTCGGTGCACCTTTGACAGCTTCGAAAGTTTTACGGATGATATGTTCTCTCGCCTGAGTCAGTACCTGGATAGTTACATCCTGTGGAATCAGATTCTGTTCGATCAGTGTACGCAGGAATTCATACTCTGTTTCAGAAGCAGCCGGAAAACCTACTTCGATTTCTTTAAAACCAATTTTTACAAGAAGTTTAAAAAATTCAACTTTCTGCTCCAGACTCATCGGGATTACCAGTGCCTGATTGCCGTCACGAAGATCCACGGAGCACCAGATCGGTGCTTTGTCTACATATTCTTTTTCTGCCCATTTCATGCATTTGACAGGCGGCATGAAATACTGTCTCTGATACTTGCTTGGATTCATCATTTTTTCTCTTCCTCCATATGTATAAATATTGTGTTTGTCTCGCGGGTTAGATCGGTTAAATGGCATAAAAAAATCTCTCATCCCCGCAGACTTATCTGCAAGAGACGAAAGATACGATTATCTTACGCGGTACCACTCTTATTTATGACCAATGTCATACACTCATGGGATACGGAATGAACTGTCATCCTTATATCCTCTCCATATAACGGTGGACACCGTCTGCACCTACTCTCATATGATTTCAGACAGCTGCTCAAAGGCGAGTTCCACAATTTCCATCCACTGCTTCTCAGCTGCCAACAGTTCTCTGTGCTCCGGGCCGTGTGTACTATTCCTTATCGTTGCATTTGACTTATAATTTTCCAAAAAAATATTAACATATATCGGAATCATTCGTCAAGAATAAATTCGATAATATGTTAGTCGGGGCAACAGGATTTGAACCTGCGACCTCACGGCCCCCAGCCGTGCGCGCTACCAAGCTACGCCATACCCCGCAACGAATATGAGTATAACAAATCATTCCTGTGATTTCAACTCTTTTTCTGCAGAATTTTTTAAAAATCAAGCAGGAAGAAACCCACTGTAAATTTTACAATGAACTTTCTCCCTGTTTATCTTATGTATATGTTCTTTGAATGTTACCTATGCTGTCATAACAGATTTTTCCAGATTATCAACACGCATCACCAATCCATTAACTATCTCTCTGGTTTCCTTATTCTCTTTTCTATAGCGAAGTTCATCCGTATGTGCATCAAAAAGAACAGATATCTTTCTGCCGACATCATTTTCCAGTTTAAGTTCTATGTTTTTCACATCTTCCTGAAGTTCCCTGATATCTGCTTTCATATTTTTGATATCGCTTTTCATGTTTATGATATCGCTCTTCATGTTTATGATATCGCTCTTCATATCTGAAATATCTCTTTTTACCTCGGACATATCATTCTGAAAACTGACTATACTTCCCTGAATGGAAAAAAGAATACTTCTCAGTTCTGTATCTTCCACTTTCTCTCCCTCCTTTCTCGCCATCAGTACATTTTGTTCTCTTTAGTATGAATTTCATTGTACCATCGAAAAAGGAAAAAGTCCATGTCGAAATTCTAATATCTTTATAAACAATATAATTACAGTTTGTGTATAAACAATCCACTTCTAAGCTTCGGTTCGAACCATGTGGATTTCGGTGGCATCAGTTTGCTTTCATCTGCGATTTCCATAAGATCTTCCATGGAAGTCGGGTACATAACAAATGCTACTCCACCAGTCTTATCCGCAATTGCAGCCAGTTCCGCAGCCTTATGACTTCCGCCAACAAAAGAAATTCTCTGATCTGTACGTGGATCCTCAATTCCGAGAATTGGAGTGAGAACTTTTTCCTGCAGGATGGATACATCCAACTGTCCCACTACATCTTTTTTCTCATATACATCCGGCCACGCTTTCAGGTGATACCACTGTCCGTCCACATACATTCCCATACAGTGCTTCTCAACAGGTTTACACGGAAATCCCGGCATCAGCATCAGTTCGAAGTTAAATTTCAATGCTCCGAGAAATGCCTTCACAGTCAGTCCATTCAAATCCCTGACTATTCTGTTATATGGAAGAATACAAAGCTGATCGTATGGAAATACAACAGATAAAAAATAATTAAACTCTTCTTCTCCTGTATACCCCGGGTTCTGCTCTCTTCTCTTCAGGCCTACTTTTACAGCAGACGCTGCACGGTGATGTCCATCTGCAATATAAAGAGAATCAATACCTACAAATTCTTTATTTACTTTCGCAATAACTTCCCTATCCTCAATCACCCATACTCTATGCGTGATCTGATCCTCCTCTGTAAAATCATATACTGCCTCATGGCTTTCTTTCCAGTCATTCATCAGTTTGAGCAGAGCTTCCGGATATCTGCATGCAAGAAAAATCGGTCCTGTATTTGCATTACAGTAATCCACATGATGGATACGGTCCTGTTCTTTATCCTCTCTGGTAAGTTCATGTTTTTTTACCACACCATTCAAATAATCATCAATCGAGCTGCACCCTACAATACCCGTCTGTGTTTTACCTCTCCTCACAAGTTCATATATATAGTAGTATGGCTCCTCATCCTGAACAAGAATCCCTTTTTGCTCCATATTAACAAGATTTTCTTTTGCTCTTTCATAAACCCGTTCATCATATAAATCAATTCCCGGCTCCAGATCCATTTCTGGTCTGTCTACATGCAAAAAAGATAACGGATTCTCATCTCCGATTATTTTAGCCTCTTCTCTGTTTACCACATCATATGGAAGTGCCGCTACTTCTGCTGCCTTTTCCTTTACAGGGCGCAATGCTTTAAATGCATGAAATACTGCCATAGTATTTTCTCCTCTCTTGTACTCTCAATTCCACAAAACAAATGAATAGAAATATTTGTGTTTATTCCTATTAAATGAGACGCACGTTCCTTATAATTTTAACATATTTCAGGTCCTATTTCAATGTTCTTATTGCTATACCTAACTTTTTTTTGAAAAACCTAAAAAATTTTGTATTTTCTATTGCAAAATTTTTTTATTATGGTATTATAGAATCAGAAATTAAAGGAAACCACAAGATAATTTTTAGGGAGGTCATTTTATGACAGAAGGATTAAAATGGACTGTAAATGAGGTTCCAAAATCAGATGATAAACATCTGGAACTGATGTCCGAAGAAAATGTAAAAAAAGCAAATGAATTCCACAAAAGTTTCCCACAGTACAGTGTGACACCTCTTCAGAATCTTTCTTCTCTTGCCAAATATTTAGGAGTAAAGAATATTTTCTGCAAAGATGAATCCTACAGATTTGGATTAAATGCATTCAAAGTACTTGGAGGCTCCTACGCAATGGGACGCTATATTGCAAAAGAAGTCGGCCGCGATATCAGCGAACTGCCATATAATGTTCTCTCTTCTGATAAATTAAGAGAAGAATTCGGACAGGCTACATTCTTTACAGCAACAGATGGTAACCACGGACGTGGAGTTGCATGGGCAGCTAACCGCCTTGGACAGAAGGCAGTTGTAAGAATGCCAAAAGGAACAACAAAGACCCGTTTTGATAACATTGCTAAAGAGGGAGCTACTGTTACGATTGAAGAAGTCAACTATGATGACTGCGTAAGAATGGCTGCTGCAGAGGCTGCCAAGACTGAGCACGGCATTATCGTTCAGGATACCGCATGGGACGGATACGAAGAAATCCCATCCTGGATCATGCAGGGATATGGAACTCTGGTTCTTGAAGCCGACCAGCAGTTAAAA
>CAJLTE010000129.1 GCA_905209435.1 uncultured Blautia sp.
ATACTCTTGAGGTATCACAGATTGCCAGAACAATAGCGAAGGCACTGAGACTGAACGAAGATCTTGTAGAGGCAATCGCACTTGGTCATGACCTTGGGCACACTCCCTTTGGACATGCAGGCGAGAGAGCTCTTGATGCAGTGAACCCGGATGGTTTTGCCCACTATAAACAGAGCGTCAGGGTTGCACAGGTGTTAGAGAAGAATGGCGAGGGCCTAAATCTTACCTGGGAGGTTCGGGACGGGATTCTGAATCACAGGACCAGTGGAAATCCTTCCACTCTCGAAGGACAGGTGGTGAGACTTTCGGACAAGATCGCCTATATTCATCATGACATGGATGATGCACAGCGGGCGGGAATCATTACAGAAGATGATATTCCTGTTACGCTTCGGATGTTGCTTGGGTATACTACGAGAGAGCGGCTGAACACATTTGTTCATGATATTATAGAGAACAGTCTGGAACAAGATACCATAAAAATGTCAGCAGAGATCTACGAGGCAATGATGGATCTGCGGGCTCTCATGTTTCAGAATGTATATGAGAATCCGGTGGCCCATAAAGAGGAGTCAAAAGTAGTTAAGATGCTGACGGAGCTATATGAATATTATGCTGAACACCCGGAAGCGATGTCAACAGAGTACAGGGAGCTGATTATACGCGGAGAGAAGAAAGAGCAGGTAGTATGCGATTATCTCTCAGGAATGACTGATCAGTATTCCATGGAAAAATTCCGGGAGATTTACATACCTAAAGCATGGGAAGTCTATTAAAAAGGAGGACGAAGCATGCGTTACTCAGACGATATCATTGAAGAAGTCAGAATGAAGAATGATATTGTAGATGTTGTATCCCAGTATGTGAAGCTGAACAAAAGAGGAAGCACGTATTTCGGGCTCTGCCCGTTTCATAATGAGAAAACGCCCTCTTTTTCGGTAACACCGGCCAAGCAGATGTATTACTGCTTTGGATGCGGAGCAGGTGGGAATGTATTTAATTTTGTAATGGAATATGAGAATTATACGTTCGGAGAGGCTTTACAGCATCTGGCAGATCGTGCCGGAGTACAGCTTCCGAAAATTGAGTATTCCGGAGAAGCAAAAAGAAAGGCAGAACGGCGTGCTGCCCTTCTTGAAATCAATAAACTTGCAGCAGGATATTTTTATTATCAGCTGCGAAGAGAAAACGGCAGACAGGCACATGCTTATCTGACAGGCAGAGGGCTGAGTGAAGAGACTATTAAGAAGTTTGGACTGGGATATTCGGATAAATACAGTGATGACCTGTACAAATATCTGAAGTCGAAGAACTACAGCGATGAACTGCTGAGAGATTCCGGGCTGTTCAATGTGGATGAACGCCGGGGAATGTACGATAAGTTCTGGAACAGGGTTATTTTTCCAATCATGGATGTAAATAACCGTGTGATCGGGTTTGGCGGTCGAGTGATGGGAGACGGGAAACCGAAATATCTGAATTCACCGGAGACTACAATCTTTGATAAGAGCCGCAATTTGTATGGCCTGAATGTTGCAAGGACTACAAGAAAGAATTATCTGATCCTCTGCGAAGGATATATGGATGTTATTTCTATGCATCAGGCAGGATTTACCAATGCGGTGGCATCTCTGGGAACAGCACTTACTTCCGGGCATGCAAGTCTGTTGAAACGATATACGCAGGAAGTGCTGCTTCTGTATGACAGTGATGATGCGGGTGTAAGAGCTGCGCTCCGTGCGATTCCAATTTTGCGGGAGGCCGGCGTAACATCAAGAGTGGTAAACTTAAGACCTCACAAGGACCCGGATGAATTTATCAAGGCTCTGGGCGCAGAAGAGTTTGAGAAGCGTCTGGAACAGGCAATGGACAGTTTTATGTTCCGGGTGCATATGGCGGAGAGAGAATTTCCGATGGAGGAGCCTCAGGGTCAGAACCGTTTCTTTGAACGGTGTGCACAGATGCTGCTGGAGCTTTCTGATGAATTAGAGAGGAATCTTTATATAGAAGCAATTGTAAAGGACTACAGAAGCAGCGGAATCAGCGTAGAGAATCTGAAGAAGAGAGTCGGTGCTCTTGCAATGAAGGGAACTCCGGCAGAGCAGCGGGTTCAGCCGAAACCTGTGGGAGGCAGCCAGCCGAAGAAGAAGGAGAGTGCAGCGGAGAAAGCACAGAAACTGATGCTTACCTGGCTGGTGACGTATCCGGGAATTTTTGACACAGTGGAGAAATATATTCAGCCTTCGGATTTTGTGGTTCCTTTGTACAGGCAGGTAGCAGAGATGCTTTATCAGCAGCACAGGGACGGTGATGTGAATCCCGCAAGGCTGATGAATGCTTTCATTGATAGCGAAGAGCAGAGAGAAGTTTCTTCTCTGTTTAATGCGACAATTCATCTTGAGACTCCTGAGGAGCAGAACAGGGCTTTCTCTGATGCGGTACTCAGGATTAAGGATGAGAGTCTTAAGGAGAGAAACAGAACCTGGGATCCTACAGATATGCAGGGACTGCAGGAACTTGTAAAAGCAAAGAAAGAATTGGAAGATCTCGGAAGAAAGCGGCAGCAGCTGCATATTTCTTTCGAATAAGGATAAAATATAAACACTATATGGAGGTATAGAGCACATATGGAAATGAATATGGGTAAATTCAGTGAAAAACTGGTAGAACTTCTGGAGCTTGCCAAGAAGAAAAAGAATGTACTGGAATACCAGGAAATCAATGACTTCTTTAAGGATCAGCCACTGGGAGTTGAACAGATGGAGAAAGTATTTGACTTTCTGGAAGCCAGTGGAGTGGATGTGCTTAGAATTACAGATGGCAACGCAGATGACATGATTTTGGATGATGACGATGCAGACATCGACAAAATGGACGAGGAAGAGATTGAACTTGACAAGATTGATCTTTCTGTTCCGGAAGGTGTAAGTATCGAAGATCCGGTACGTATGTATCTGAAAGAAATCGGTAAAGTTCCGCTTCTTTCCGCAGAGGAGGAGATTGAGCTTGCAAAGAGAATGGAGAACGGAGATGAGGCTGCCAAGAAGCGTCTGGCAGAAGCAAACCTTCGTCTTGTTGTCAGCATTGCAAAGAGATATGTAGGACGTGGAATGCTTTTTCTTGACCTGATTCAGGAAGGTAACTTAGGCCTGATCAAAGCCGTTGAGAAGTTTGATTATCGTAAAGGTTATAAATTCAGTACCTATGCAACATGGTGGATCCGTCAGGCGATTACAAGGGCAATCGCTGACCAGGCGCGTACCATCCGTATTCCGGTGCATATGGTTGAGACAATTAACAAGCTGATCAGGGTTTCACGTCAGTTACTGCAGGAGCTTGGACGTGAACCTACGCCGGAAGAAATCGCTGCAGAGATGGATATGTCAGTAGACCGTGTACGTGAGATCCTTAAAATTTCTCAGGAGCCGGTATCTCTGGAAACACCTATCGGTGAGGAAGAGGACAGCCATCTTGGAGACTTTATCCAGGATGATAATGTACCGGTACCTGCAGATGCAGCAGCGTTTACTTTGCTGAAAGAGCAGCTTGTAGAAGTTTTGAGTACACTGACAGACAGGGAACAGAAGGTTTTACGTCTGCGTTTCGGTCTGGACGACGGACGTGCAAGAACTCTGGAGGAAGTTGGTAAGGAATTTAATGTAACAAGAGAACGTATCCGTCAGATTGAGGCAAAGGCGCTCCGCAAGCTTCGTCATCCGAGCCGCAGCCGTAAACTGAAGGATTATCTGGACTAAGGAGCCTGTTATGCAGCTTTCATTACGTTTGTCTGCAATAGCAGGCCTGGTGACCAGGGGAAACAGACTTGTGGATGTGGGATGCGATCATGGATACCTGCCGGTTTCGCTTTATCTGGATGGAAAGATTCCGGGTGCGATTGCCATGGATGTAAGAAAAGGCCCGTTGTCCAGAGCGCAGGAACATATTTCTCAGTATGGACTGGACGCATACATAGAAACCCGGCTTTCAGACGGACTTGAGGCTTTGAAACCGGGAGAGGGCGACACTCTTGTGATCGCAGGAATGGGCGGCCCTCTCATGGAGAGGATCCTTATTGACGGGGCAGAAGTCAGGGAGAGTTTTCAGGAAATGATCCTGCAGCCTCAGTCGGACATTCCGCATTTTCGTAGATTTGTCAGAGAGATTGGCTGGCAGATTGCAGATGAGGAACTGGTTCTGGAAGATGGGAAGTTTTATCCGATGATGAAGGTCATTCATGGAGAAAAGAAGCATATTTCTGCAGAGGTGCCTTATACTTTAAGTGAGTGGTTTGGTGGTATACTTCTTGAGAGGAAACATCCTCTTCTGAAAGAATATCTGGAGAGAGAACTTCGCATTCGAAATGATATCCTTGAGAAATTAAAGAATGCACCAAATGCTGAAAAGCGTATGGGTGAGATAGAGGAGGAGAAGCAGGCGATCATTACTGCTTTGGAAGAATATGAAGGCATATGAACTGACCTCCTGGCTGGAGAAAAAGTATCCTGCAGATGCAGCTGAAGACTGGGATAATGTAGGACTTCTCACGGGAGATGATACAAATGAGATCAGTCATGTATTTCTTGCTCTGGATCTGACAGAGGAGACACTGGCTGAAGCGATAGAGAATGGGGCGGATATGATCATTACCCACCATCCGATGATTTTTTCCGGGATCAAGAAGATTAATAATCATAGTTTTACAGGAAGAAAGATCATTACATTGATCCGGAAAGGAATTGTCTATTATGCAATGCATACTAATTATGATGTGCTGGGTATGGCAGATTTAAGTGCAGATTATACAAAGATGCATAATACAACAGTTCTTTCTGTAACTGAAGAGAGAAATGGTGAAGTGCAGGGATTCGGCAGAGTCGGGGATCTTCCGGAGGAGATGACGCTTAAGGAATATGCACAGATGATCAAGAAGTCTCTGAAACTAAGTGACGTTAAGGTCTATGGTGGCCTGGACAGCAAAGTGAAGCGTGCAGCCGTCTGTACGGGATCAGGCAAGAGTATGATCAAGGATGCCATTAAGGCTGGTGCAGATGTGTATGTAACTGGCGATATTGATCATCATACAGGAATTGATACTGTTGCGCAGGGGCTGGCTCTGATCGACGCCGGGCATTACGGAACTGAATATGTTTTTATGGATGCAATGAAGAAAGAGCTGGAACAGGCATTTCCTGGCCTGAAGATTTCCAGTGCGGAAGTAAAGAGCCCGTACACAATTCTGTGATACGGGTTCTTACAATATAAAATGAATTCTGGCAGAGCAATTAATAACCGTATTATTACTGTTCGTGGAGTGAACAGTGACATTTACTTGTCGGCATAACAGAAATGGAGGCAGGGTTTATGGAACAGCATATGTATAATGTTACGATACAGGGAATAACGAAGAAGTATCCTGAAGGAATTCCCTACAGTGATATTGTAAAGGAATATGAAGGTATTACTGATGCACCGGTGATGCTGGTGGTCGTGAACGGCAGACTGAGAGAATTGCATAAACATCTGAAAGCGGATTGCAAGATGGAATTTGTGACATCAAAAGATCCGATCGGGCACAAAACTTATTGTAGAAGTGCCAGTATGATCCTTCTGAAGGCAATTTATGATGTGGCAGGACAGGAGAATGTGGATAGTGTAGTAATTCATTATTCTGTAGGCAGCGGCTATTATTTTACAATGAAGGGACCTATGGCGCTGAATCAGGAATTTATCGACAAAGTAAAAGCGCAGATGCACAGAATCGTAGATGCGAATCTTCCGATCGTGAAGAGAAGCGTAAGTGCCGATGAAGCGATCGCACTTTTTCATAAACATCATATGTATGATAAAGAGAGATTGTTTAATTACCGGAGAAGTTCTACGGTGAATCTCTATAGTATTGAGAGCTTCGAGGATTATTTCTATGGATTTATGGCAAATCATACGGGATATATTAAGACGTTTGATCTGTTTTTGTATGAGGGCGGATTTGTGCTGCAGCTTCCTACACAGAAGGAACCGGGCCAAATTCCGGAGTTTAAACCTCAGGAGAAGATCTTTCATGTACAGAGAGAATCTCAGGAATGGGGGGATAAACTTGATATTGCAACAGTTGGAGACCTCAATGAGAAGGTTACCAGAGGTGGCATTCAGGATATTCTGTTAATTCAGGAGGCTATGCAGGAGGCTAAAATTTCAGAAATTGCATCTAAAATTGCTGATGCCGGAAATAAAAAGTTTGTTATGATAGCAGGTCCGTCTTCTTCCGGAAAAACTACATTTTCGCACAGATTGTCTATTCAGCTTGCTGCACATGGAATGAAACCGCATCCAATCGCGGTAGATAATTATTTTGTGGACAGACATCTGACACCTGTAGATGAGTTTGGAGAAAAGAATTTTGAATGTCTGGAAGCAATTGATGTAGAGCAGTTTAATAAAGATATGCTTGCGCTTCTGGATGGAAAACGTGTGGAGATGCCGGTGTTTAATTTCAAGACAGGTACAAGAGAATATAAGGGTGATTTTCTGCAACTTGAGAAGGACGATATTCTGGTGATCGAGGGGATACATGGTCTGAATGATAAACTCAGTTATGCGCTGCCGAAAGAGAGCAAGTTTAAAATTTATATCAGTGCACTGACCCAGTTAAATATTGATGAGCATAACAGAATTCCTACTACTGACGGAAGGCTGATTCGCAGAATTGTAAGAGATGCCCGCACCAGGGGAACTTCTGCGAAGGAGACTATTGCGAGATGGCCGTCGGTCCGCAGAGGAGAAGAACAGAATATTTTTCCGTTCCAAGAGGAAGCAGATGTAATGTTCAATTCTGCGCTGATCTATGAACTGGCATGTCTGAAGGTATATGCAGAACCGCTTCTGTTTGGAATTGATAAGAATGAACCGGAATATACAGAGGCGAAACGGCTGCTGAAATTCTTTGAATATTTTGTTCCGGTGCCGAGTGAGGCAGTGCCGCATAATTCTATCTTAAGAGAGTTTATTGGCGGAAGTTGTTTTAATGTATAAATTTCTTTACAAGTGAAATAAAACGTGCTAGAATAGCACTTGCGCAACCAGACCAGGTAATCGCGGCTGAACAGACGAAAGGGTTCAGACGAGGAAAGTCCGGGCTT
>CAJLTE010000130.1 GCA_905209435.1 uncultured Blautia sp.
AGACTTTGAGACTGTTAAATTTTTCACTGGAAAATTCTTCCAAAAATACAATTTTTCACCCATTTTTTATGACATTGAGACCACCGGATTATCCAGAAAATCCACGTTTTTGTACCTTATTGGAGCTGTTGGAATTGAAGATGAAACTTGGTATTTTTACCAATGGATGGCCGAAAATGCTACGGAAGAGGAGACAATTCTGAGAATTTTTTCACAATTTCTCGAACAGTATGATTTACTAATTTCTTATAACGGAGAACGGTTCGATCAGCCATATCTGGAAGCCAGATACGAAAAATACGGCCTGCAGTCTCCTTTCGAGGAGAAAATCTCGTTAGATCTATATCTGACATTAAAGCCACTAAAAACGCTTCTGAAGCTGCCAGCCATGAAACAGCCATGCCTTGAAGAATTTCTGGGAATCAAAAACAGAATTTATGACAACGGAAAAGAATGCATTCAACTTTATAAAGATTTCCTGAAGAAACGAAATGCCGTTATGGCCGATGAGATTCTCGGACACAATCTCGAAGACGTGCTGGGACTTGGCAGGATTTTTGAGATGCTGAATTACCTGTGTATTTATGATTCAGAATATGAAATTACATATGCAGAATATGACGGCGAAAACCTGATACTGGAACTAAAGCTCCCATATAAATTACCGCAGAAATTTTCCAATGGAAACGAACAATTTTATCTCACCGGAGAAGAAGAAATAATAAAATTTATTATAAAAACAACAAACGGAAAACTGAAGCAATATTATTCCGATCACAAAAATTACTATTATCTGCCGGAAGAAGATACTGCTATCCCAAAGGCACTTGGTTCAGGAATTGACAAAAAGCATCGGAAAGCAGCTACCAAAAATACCTGTTATACATGGTTTGCATGCTCGGATGCGTTTCTCAATAATCCACAACAGCAAAAACAGTATCTAAAACATGCATTGCCATATTTACTAAAAACGTTAAATTAAGCTTTCTGTAAATCTCCAAACACAGATTCTACAAAAACAAAAAATGATGAAAACTCCTGCATATTTTATATCCTGCACCGAGTTTTCATCATTTTATTGTTTTTCTTAAATAATAGCAGTTACCGAATCATTTTTCTCTTTTATTTAGAGATTCCGCTTCATATCAACTACTATCATCAGACAGTACTGATTATTTTACTGTTACTTTACACTTTACTGTAAATTTACCTGCTTTCACAGTGATTACTGCTGTTCCTTTTTTCACTGCTGTAATCTTACCTTTTGCGTCTACAGAAGCAACTTTTGTATTGCTTGATGTATAAGTGATCTTTGCAATACTGCCGGCTGGATACAACTGCGGTTTTAATGTATAGGTTTTGCCTTTTACAATAGTTTTCTTTGTCGGAACATTTTTAATAGCTTTTAATGCAGGTGCCGGTTTAACAGTTACTTTTACATATGCTTTCTGTTTGCCCGACTGTACTCTAACAGTTACTTTTCCTGCCCTTTTTGCTTTAATAACACCAGTTGCACTTACTGTGGCAATCTTGGTGTTGCTGCTCTTATAAGTTACTTTTTGTTGAGAATTGGAAGGCGTTACAACTGGTTTCAGTGCATACTTCTTGCCGGCAGTAAGATTAAGCGTCTTCGGTACTTTAGTAATTTTTTTGGTTCTTATAAATTTTACAGTAACTGCCACTTTTGCCGTCTTTTTACTTGCCAGAGTTACCTTAATAACTGCTGTACCTTCTTTTTTGGTTGCAGTGATCTTTCCGTTTTTATCAACTGTAGCAACACTTGTATCGCTGGATTTCCAGCTTTTTACAGAGTCTCCGTTAGCAAGCCCTGTTACTTTTACTGTCTTGGACTGTTTAGTTTTAAGTGTAAGTTTGGATACGCTGAGTTTAACAGTTGGCTCCAGTTTTTCTCCTGTATATCTATAATTCTTTTCGCCGCACCACTTACATGTCTGTTCCTGTTTTTCCTTTTCAAAAACAGTAGCGTCACTTACCTTTTTCCAGGCTGTATAGCTATGTTCATGTGCTTTTACAGAAATCTGCGCATTTACAGGAATATAATAATCATAAGGTGCTTTTGTGATAACTACTGTATAATTTCCTGCAGTTACTACCTTAAATGAAACATTTCCCTCTTCATCTGTTATGCCTGTTGCTGCTACATTTCCCTGACTGTCGCGAAGCTCTACTGTAACATCTTTCTGTGCAGCGGCAGCTTCTCCCCATGCTACTTTACTTCCTTTTACGTTCAAATCAAATGCTTTGTCTGCCATAATATCTGTGCTAACAGCATCAAAATACAAATATCTGTCGCCATAACCAGGATCATTGTAGACAAACACATTTAATACATCACCGTTCTTAAGAACTGTGTTATTGCATAAGCTTCCCATACCGGATGCATCAACAGGTGTAGTATTATTTACCAGAAATCCAATATTTCCGCCGTCTGCACCAAACATTTTGGTGACCCATCCGCTTTCGTTTATTTTTAAATATTTTTCAGGATCTGCTTTAAATTCATCTCCATACATAGCCGCATGAATATCAGCAAATGCATCCAGAGCAGTTACCTCATTCTGATATGCTTCCGGTTTAGCATATCCATAAATCGCCGCATCCGTAGATTTTACTGTAATCTTCTGAACTTCCCCTGCTGTATTCGCTGTTGTATTTACGATCGCAGTTACATCTGCGGTCTGTGAAATACGGGAATCCCTGCAGTCCTTCATTGCTTTAACAAGAGCTGCAATCGCCGCTGTCTGCTGCGCTTCTTCTGCTTCTGTATCATCCAGAACTGCCTGTGCTGCTGTAATAGCATCTGCAAGTTTTTTCTTTGTTCCTTCCGGATACTGGCCTGCATCTGTTCCTTCTGTAATTGTTTCAAGAAGAGCATTTGCTTCCTCAATCTTTGATTTCAGTGCTTCAGACTCTGCCTTGGTACCTTTTACAGTTACTGTAACAGAAACTTCCTGTTTGTAAAGTTTCTGAAGTTTCTCATTGTCTGGATGGTCTTTTGCAAACTGGCCGTATTTCTCGCTGGAAAGAAGAGAACTGATCGTAACCTGTGTATTACTTTCCGGTCTTGTTACAACAAGATTTTCATGTTTGATCACACTGATATCAGAAGATTTAAAGTGATTATATCCCTGGCCTTCCATAACCCACGGATCATCAAAGTAATCATCTGGTCCGATACCTGCACCTGTTTTATCATCTGCATTGTGAACCCATACTGCATTTCCATCACTATCCAGATACATTTCCTGGAAAGTCTGAAGGTTTTGTGTGATATTATCCGCATCTGTATTGTCACCTTTGATACCGTCAAAATAATGGGCTTTTGCGTAGTCCATCATTGCGAGTTCTTTATCCAGTGCCTCATTGATTCCCTTTGTGGCAACTGTGATCGGAATCTCTTTAACAGCTGTAACACCTTCTCTTGTGAAAGTCACAATAAGATTTGCTGTGGTATCTTTCTCATATTTAAACATATCAACTGCTACTCTGTAGCCGTTGACTTTCAGGAGTTCAGGATCACTTGATGTAACTGTAATTTCTTTATTGGCAAATACATAATCCCCATTTTCATCCTTGATCCTTGTATAACGCGGAAGCTGAATGTCACCGGTACAGTTAGCTGTATCCAGCTGTTCCTTGGAATTAAAATCCTGCAGACTTTCTGCTGTATAATATTTGTCCAGAAGTGCTTTCAGTTCTTCTGCTGTAGGAACCTGATTTCCGGTTCCTTTTACAGTTACTTTGAAAGTTTTTGTAATTGTTCCAAAACTGTCAACTTTCTCAAAATAGTCATTGATAACATTACTGTTTGCCTTAAATGTAGCTGTCAGCGTTACTTCTGTGTCTTCTGTCTTTGGCTGAATCTTTCCGGTTCTCGGATAGATCATGGAATCAATAGATGGTGCCTGAATGGAAATAACATCCGGTTCTGAAGATTCCCATGTAATCTCTGACCATACAGAACGTGCGTTGGAGCCCATGCATCCCGGAAGTGTCAGGTCAGAATCTACCTCTTCCTGAGACTCGTTGTTTCCTTTAATGCTGTCCCATGTAAGACTGTCCGCCTCAATCTGCATTTTTCCTTTGAAATATTCTCTATCCCATCCAACAGTTACAGTACGGTCAGATACTGCGGATGCGCTGTTGCAGGTAAATTTGAACGTACAGCTTATATTCTTTGAATATACGCCCATGCCGCCCAGTCCATCTGTCACATAATGGATCGTTCCGTCTGTTCCGATGTATGTAGAATCCTCTGTTGATTCCAGAGAAACTTTTACTTTTGATACATCCACGTCCAGCGTATAGTTCTGAATTCTTGCCAGTACTGTATCTGCAATATTGGAGTCTGTTCCATATATTGGGCGGAGACTTCCAAATTCTGCATCAAAAGCTTTCTTTACTGCATCTACAGCAGCCTGATCGGCCGGGTCAATATTGGACTCAAGCACAACCGGGAATGTATAATCTCCATCTTCATCCGGCACAGTAAAGCTTCCGGATGCATCTTTATATCCGTCTTTTGTAATAGTATATTTGTATTCTTTGCCGACCTGAAGTTTATAGCTGCCATCTTCCTGCGGTTTCAGAGTTGTATACCAGCCCTCTTTCAATGTAATATCCGCATCTGTGATCACAGTACCGTCATTTCCGGTTACAGCAAATGTAGTGTTTCTGTAAATGATCGGAGAAAGTTTTACTTCCATATCCCCCTGAACAGTCGGGGTAAATGTCTGTGTATATTTGTCATACCCTTCTGCTGTTACTGTGAGAGTATATTCTTCTCCTTCTGTGAGAATATAGCTTCCATCTGATTCCGGTTTCAGCGAATTCCAGTTCTTCTGGATTTCTACAGAAGCACTCTCAACTGCAGCACCGGTCTTTGCATCGACAGGTTTCACATTTACTGTATATTTTTTCTTTTCCGGAGCCAGAATAATAGTAAAATCCTGTGTGGCAAGAGCAGTCGCTGTGCCGTCATTAATTGCACTGTCATCTGTATTTTTCTCAAAAAGCTTCAAAGTTGCAGTAAAACTGTAAGGTCCTTCTTCAGCAGACGGACGTGTAATTCCACGGCTGCCACTTGTTGCCGGATCCTTATATCCAACATATGGATTATCCTTTGAAATATACCATCCCGTCTTATAAGCTGTGTTAACATATTTCAGTCTCATACTGCTGATAGCAGAACCGCTTGTCGGAATCGTAAGTCCTACATTATAAGTAAGTCCGTCTTCACTCTTTGTAACACCAGTTCCTCCGTTTAATATAATTTTATTAGTTCCATCAATAAAATTAGCTTTCAGATATTCCTGAGCTGCCGCCTCTGCAGCCCCATCTTCCGTTGATCCGTCACTGTTTTCATCTGCAGATACTGATGGCTGATCATCTCCGACACTGTTCTGCACTGTTACATCTGTTCCTGCAGAGAACTCATCTCCCGTACTATTTCCACTTGCTTCTTCACCGTCAGAAAATTCAGCAACAACCGCTTCACCCGGTAACTCATCTGCAAATGTGACAGCAGGTGCTCCTACTGTGGTAAATGTCACAATTGCCGCCATTATAACTGCCTGTATTTTTTTGCGCAGTTCCTTTTTTAGCATCTTTTTACCTCTCTTTCCTTTTTCCTGTGCAAAGATATGCATCAGTTTTTCTATGATCTGCACGTCTTTTATGCAATGTGGTCGTCTCTTACAGACTTTTATGTAATATACCACTTTCCTCCTTTCTTTTACCCGGATATTCTGTTTAATACAGTGCGATTTCCGCGGAACATTTTTATTCCACAAAACATTATCAAAAATTTTCTGTAAAATAAAAAAAGACGCGCCTTTTACGACACGACTCCATCACAAAATACCGTGCCACCCTGAAACCGAGGGTTTCTGCACTCAGCTATAAAGATAGACCTGACTAGAGCTTTCACTCATCACAGTAGCGTTCCTGTGCGGGATTCTCACCCGACTTCCTATGCAGACATCTTCTGTCTTACATAAAATCCCTATAGCATCGTCTTCATACTATATTACCTCTAATATATGTTTTTTTCAATATATTCCTTATAAAGATATACTTTTTTCTGTATTTTAGTTACTGTTCGCTCCGTTCTCAGTAACAATACAGCGGCACAATTTTTCTCCGACGCAGTGCAATCCTGCCCGAAGGGATTTTTATATCATAGAAAAATTACGGAGTAATTTCCTATGGTATAAAAAATACCGCCTCTGCCGGAATCTCCGGCAAAGACGGTATCAATACTTTCTGACTATATAAAATTATTCTTCTGTGTTTTCCTCAACTGGTGCTTCGAGAGCTTTCATGCTCAGGCTGATCTTCTTGTCTTCACCATTGAAGTCTACAACCTTAGCTTCGATTTCCTGTCCAATTGACAGTACATCTGCAGGTTTAGCAACATGCTCTTTAGAAATCTGAGATACATGAAGAAGTGCATCTACACCAGGTGCAAGTTCTACAAATGCACCGAAGTCTGTCATACGTGCAACTTTACCTTTTACTACGTTTCCTACAGCGAAGTCCTCAGCTGCTGTGAGCCATGGATTCTCTTCCGGGAATTTAAGGGAAAGTGCAATTTTGTCTCCATTGATTTCTTTGATAAGAACTTTTACAGTATCACCAACATTGAATACCTTCTTCGGGTTCTCTACTCTGCCCCAGGACATTTCGGAAATGTGAAGAAGTCCGTCAGCTCCGCCGAGATCGATGAATGCACCGAAATCTGTAACGTTCTTAACAGTTCCTTCAACTGTATCGCCAACATGGATTTTTTCCATTAATTCTTTCTGTTTTTCTGCTTTCTCAGCAAGAAGAAGCTGTTTACGGTTACCGATGATACGGCGTCTTCTTGGGTTGAATTCTGTGATTACAAATTCGATTTCCTGATCTGCATATTTGGAAAGGTCTTTCTCATATGTGTCGGAAACGAGGCTTGCAGGAATAAATACTCTTGCTTCGTCTACATTTACACAAAGTCCACCGTCAAGTACCTGAGTTACAGGAGCTTTTAATACTTCCTGATTCTCAAATGCTT
>CAJLTE010000131.1 GCA_905209435.1 uncultured Blautia sp.
GCGTATTTGAAAAATCATTCCCGCAATCTGCACGCCCCACTTTGCGGTATATTTTTCCCGAATTCAGTTGCCGTAGCCCGCTACGGCGCCCTCATCCGGGCAAAATCTTCCACAAATTGTGACGTACATCTTGCAGAAAGCCTTTTTCAAACACGCTTTGGCGCGTATTTGAAAAATGGTGCAATTGACCGAAAAACGGAAGCTTGCATATAATGAGAGTGAAATGGAAAAGGAATCGAAATTGCTGATATGATATATAAAGATTTTTATCCATTTTACACAAGCTATGCAAATCCCTTGCTCTACCGGGGAGAAAAGGAACAAGAAGAGGAATTTTTTCTGATGAAATCCTACTATCCGGACACTGCCAGAAAGATACAGGAAAAAGTGGAAGAAGAATGTGATCTTCAGGATTATGAAGGCAGCCGGCTTTACGATGAATATCCTGACAGGTTTATGTTGTATCACCTTGGAAGGAAGATCGTGGATGAAGTAAGATCAGAGGCTGATATGGAAGCAATGTCTGATGGACTTCTTGGTGATCTGGTAGAAGTGCTTCTTTTTCATGAAATATCACGAAGAAGATGCCGACGAAGAAGATGCAGGGGAGATTTTTACAGATAAGACGCATCAAAATGACAATTAGAGGTTGCTGTGAGCGGAGTGAACAGTAACGATTACAGAATATAAAAGAAAATAATTATAATAAAAATGAAAACAATAGATGAATATTTAGAGGAACAGATAAATGAACAGCTGTGTCAAGCTATCCTAAGCGGCAGCAGAGGGGACGGACCATCCAAAGTAAAAATACGCCCGGTAGAAATCCGGGGGAAGGTGGTTTATCAGGCTTCTGAAACTGTAGGGACGAAGGTGCTCCATAAAAATTATTCCAGAGAGGAACTGATCTCATATTTAAAAGCGGGGCTGCAGCATGATTTTTCTCAGCTTCAGGCAAGTGGGATGGCGCTGGATGGAACTATTCTGGTAAGCAAAAAAGGAAAGATGACCATAAAGACCAGACGTCATCCCGAAAATGGAAAAGGTCTGGCTTTCGGAAAGGACAAGACCTTCAGCAAGGGCACGCAGATATTGGCCCACAATCGTGTAAAGCAGTACATACTTAAGGAAAATATTCCAGTCCCCTTTCTTGTTGATCTTGGTGTTATGAATAAGGAAGGCAGGATTATTACCCAAAAATACGATAAGTTCCGACAGATCAATCGATTTCTGGAATTTATTCAGGACATTCTTCCAAGACTGGATCAACAGCGGGAAGTGACCATTCTTGATTTTGGATGCGGAAAGTCCTATCTTACATTTGCCATGTATTACTATCTGAGAGAACTGAAAGGTTATGATGTAAATATTATTGGTCTGGATCTGAAAACAGATGTAATAGAAAAATGTAATCATCTTGCAGTAAAGTATGGATATGAAAAACTGCATTTTTATCAGGGAGATATTGCTGATTATGAAGGTGTTTCTTCTGTTGATATGGTAGTAACCTTGCATGCCTGTGACACAGCTACAGATTATGCTCTTGCGAAGGCTGTGGAATGGGGAGCGAAAGTTATTTTGTCTGTACCCTGCTGTCAGCATGAGGTAAATAGACAGATAAAAAATGAAGTGTTGGAGCCTGTACTGAAATATGGCATTCTTAAGGAGAGAATGGCTGCTTTGATGACAGATGGAATTCGAGCCAATCTGCTGGAAAGTATGGGATACGAAACTCAGATTCTGGAATTTATTGATATGGAGCATACACCCAAGAATTTGCTGATCCGTGCTGTAAAGACAGGCAAACCAAAAGATATGAAGAGTACAGTGCAGCTTATGAAGGAACTGCATATAAATCCTACACTGGAAAGACTTCTGTACCGTGAAGGGGAGGTACAATCAGAGAGTTAAGAGGAGAAAGAATGATTAAATTTTTACGCAGAGCAGTGATTCTCCTGTTTGTTTTTGTTCTCGGCGTGGCAGGAAGTTCGTTCCTGCTGAATAGTGAGACTACGGATGACCGCTCTGATATGAATGATCCGGTTTTTCCGGAGGTAATGGTTGATTTTGATGGAAATTATGCAAACAGGATGTATGGTTATGCACAGCCTATGCAGTCTGATTTTACCAGGGACAGTGTGACGCCTATTGATACATCCAAGGAACTGTCCTTTGTCATAAATGCCTATGATACAAAGGTGAAAAGCCTTTCCTATGAGATACGTACTTCAGATGGCAGTAAGGTACTGGAAAACCGTAAGATTAAAAGTCTGGATAAACAGGACAGCTATCTGAAAACAACAATTAAGCTGAGCAGTGATCTTTTGATGAACCAGGAGTATTCTTTGCAATTATCTCTTGAGACAAATAAGGGAACAGCTTATTACTATACAAGAGTAGTTTCCAGATCCAATGTGAATGCTGCTCAGTACGTGAAGTTTGTTGCGAGCTTTTATGAAAAATGTCTGGATAAAGCGTCCGCCGAGGATCTGACTGCTTACCTGGAATCAGACACATCCAGTACATCTACCAACTATACAGACATTAATATCAATTCTACATTTGCCCAGATCAGCTGGGGCAATCTGAACCCTCAGATTTACAGAAAGGGAATTCCTGTAGTGAAGGATATTAATGAAACCACAGCCAGTCTTTCTGTTGAATATCAGATTGCGGCACTGGATGAAGATGGAAACCAGGAAATCTATGATGTGACAGAATTTTACCGGATGCGTTATACTGAAACCAGAATCATGCTTCTGGATTTTAAACGAAGTGCATCACAGGTATTTGAGGAAAGCTCCATCAGCATTTCCGACAAGGGGCTTTTACTTGGAGTCAGAGACAAAAATGTGGAATATATGATGAATGAAAACGCAGGAGTTCTTGCTTTCGTTCAGGAAGGGGATTTATGGTCTTATTCTCCTGATGATGGAAAATTTTCCAGAATTTTCAGTTTCCGCAAAGAAACGGATGGAGATTTCAGGGATTCCAGATACCAGCATAATATAAAGATCATCCGTGTGGAAGATAACGGAGATGTGGACTTTGTTCTTTATGGATATATGAACAGAGGCGTTCGGGAAGGATACTGTGGTGTTTGTGTATATCATTACAGCAATGATCAGAATGTGGTGGAAGAAAAAGTATTTATTCCGTCTACAGAATCCTACGAATTCCTGAAAGAGGATCTTGGAACATTATCCTATGTCAGTACAGAAAATGCTCTTTATCTTTTATTTGCAAATAAGCTTTATAAGATAAACATTTCAGATGGTACCAGTGAGGTTCTTGAGGAAGGAATTAAAATAGATGACTTTGCTGTTTCGGATACAGGTGCACATGCTGCATGGATCATTCAGGAAGGTGAAAGCGCCGGAAATATAAAAGAAATAGATTTTGAAACATTAGAAACCAGGAGTCTTGCACCATCTTCAGGACAGTCTTTAGTGCTGAATGGATTTATGAATGAAGATCTTGTTTATGGAATCGTAGTTGATGGAGATGTGATCGCAGACGATAATGGTCATGAGACTACGGGGATTCATACGGTCCGTATTGAAGGATTTGATGGAACTTTGAAAAAAGAATATCATCAGGATGGATTGTATGTAACTGATATTACCATGGGAAACACTATGATGGAATTTCAGTTGTCCAAGAAGACAAAAAAAGGATACAAAGCAGTAAGCAAGGATAATATTCTGAATAATTCCAAAGCCTCGACCAATACTGTATCCGTGGAACTTGTGACAAATTCCAGAACCGGAACTCAGATACGACTGGCTCTCACTGAAACGCCTGAAATTCAGGAACCGTTAGTTGTTTATGCAAAAATGAAAAATATAGGTGATGACCGTATTATTCTGGATACGCAGATTCCTGAGGAAGATATTTACTATGTTTATGCAAAAGGAGGATTGGACAGTACATTCACAGATCCTGCACTTGCGCTTCAAAGAGCAGATGATCAGACTGGTGTTGTGCTGAATCGTGCTCAGCAGTATGTATGGGAGCGTGGAAATAAGAAGACAAAGCTGACTCTTAATCTGGAGGATGTGCCGGAAGCAATGAAGAGTGCATCCCTGGATGTTACAGCACTGCAGGAGGCTCTTGGGGATGAGGGTACTATCATTGATTTGTCTGGTTGTACATTAGACAGTGTCTTATATGAGGTCAGCGCCCAGCGTCCGGTAATTGCCAAGACCGGGGATAATACCAGTGTTGTGATCATTGGATATGATGAATATAACACATATCTGTACGATCCGCAGAAAGGGGAAACTTATCCTTACGGTATGAATGACAGTACGGAGCTGTTTGAAAAGGCCGGCAATATTTTTATAAGTTATGTTGAGAAACTGAAGCTTTAAAGTGGTTGTTGGGAAAGCCGGTACAGTCCGATATTGAACATGTATGCAAAAAATGCTAGATGTGAAAGATGCAGCAAAGTGGTGGTTAACAGTCTGTCTGTGGTGGAGGACAGACTGTTAAAAATAAAGCAACAGGAAAGGACAGAAAAATGCTAAGTGAAAGTATTAAAAAACTGGTACAGTATGGAATTGAGACAGGGCTTACTCCTGCCTGTGAGAAAAACTATACAACAAATCTTCTTCTTGATGTTTTTAAAGAAGATGAATACACAGAACCGGCAGAGGAATATTCTGATATTAATCTGGAAGAAGTTCTGAAAGAACTGTTAGACGAAGCTGTAGAACGTGGTCTGATTCAGGACAGTGTGGTTTACAGAGATCTGTTTGATACAAGATTAATGAACTGTCTTATGCCCCGCCCGGCTCAGGTACAGAAGTCTTTCTGGGAAAAATATGAGAAATCTCCGGAAGAAGCAACAGATTATTTCTATAAATTAAGCCAGGACAGTGATTATATTCGTCGTTATCGTGTAAAGAAAGACCAGAAATGGACTGTGGATTCTCCTTATGGAGCAATTGATATTACAATCAACCTTTCTAAGCCAGAGAAAGATCCGAAAGCTATTGCTGCGGCAAAGCTTATCAAATCAAGCAGCTATCCCAAATGTCTGCTTTGTCCGGAAAATGAGGGATATGCAGGCCGCGCAAATCATCCTGCAAGAGAGAATCACAGAATCATTCCGATCACAATCAATGACAGTCCGTGGGGAATGCAGTACTCTCCTTATGTTTATTATAATGAGCATTGTATTGTATTTAATTTCCAGCACACACCTATGAAAATCGAGAGAAACACATTTATCAAGCTGTTTGATTTCGTGAAGCTGTTTCCACATTATTTTCTGGGGTCAAATGCAGACTTACCGATTGTGGGAGGTTCTATTCTCAGTCACGATCATTTCCAGGGCGGCCATTATACGTTTGCTATGGCAAAGGCTGAAATTGAGAAATATGTAACTATTCCGGGCTATGAGGATGTGGAGGCTGGTATTGTAAAATGGCCGCTGTCTGTACTTCGTATCCGTCATAAAGATGAGAAGCGCCTGATTGATCTGGCAACTCATGTGCTGGAGGTTTGGAGAGGCTATACAGATGAGGCTGCATTCATTTTTGCAGAAACGGATGGTGAACCTCATAATACGATCACTCCGATCGCACGTAAAAAAGGTGATATGTATGAGTTGGATCTGACTCTGCGAAACAATATTACCACAGAAGAAAATCCTCTTGGCGTATATCATCCGCATGCACAGTACCATCATATTAAGAAGGAGAATATCGGTCTGATCGAGGTTATGGGCTTGGCAGTTCTCCCTGCGCGATTAAAAGAAGAACTGGAGCTTTTGGAAGAATATATTCTGGATGGCAAGGATGTTGCTTCTAATGAGAAGATTGAAAAACATGCGCAGTGGGTAAAAGAATTCCTTCCGAAGTACGATCATCTTGATAAAGACAATATTGAAGAGGTTCTTCATAAAGAAGTTGGAAATGTGTTTGTTCACGTGCTGGAAGATGCTGGTGTTTACAAATGTACAGGAGAGGGCAGAGCTGCATTTATGCGTTTTATTGAAAATTTGTAACCAAATCATAAAGACAATCTTTTGGAGTTGAAAGAATGTGTCCGTTTGATTATACTGAAGACAGCACAGAAGATGAAATAAGAACTATTTATTTTCTGTGCAGATGATGAAAGCAGGAGAGACATTAAAAAGCAGAGGAGTGCCTATGAAAAATAAAACAAAAAGAAAAAATAGGATTTTCCGGGTTCTGTTGGCCACAATGTTGATTTTGTTCGGAGTTTCATTTAGAAATGATGGAAAAATTGGGATTAGTGGTGTTCAGTCTGTACAGGCGGCCACTAAGAACGTAGTTGTCAGATTCTGGAATCAAAGTGGAAAAACATCTTATTCCAAGCTGCGTATAAAGGTAAGTGCCGGGAAAAAAATTAAGCTTCCGGCAGTTCCTGCAATTACCGGATACAAAAATCTTGGCTGGTCCACTCAGAAAAACGATACCAAAGCGGTATATGCCGCGGGGAAAAAAATACGTCTGAAAAAGAATATAAATCTGTACGCGGTGCGTAAAAAAGTTGGTATATATAAAGTTTATTTCTATGATAATACCGGAAGCACCAGTACAGTATTTAAGAAACTAAACAAAGCTGTTACAAAAAACGGATATCTTACCTTGCCAGAGCTTCCACAAAAAAGCGGCTATAAGGCAGTTGGATGGAGTACTAAAAAGAATACTTCCCAAGCGGCGTATACAGAGGGACAGAAGATTCGAATCAAAAAAAATATAAAATTATATGCTGTTTACGAGTCTGATACAACATTTACAGTGGCTTTGTGCAAGAATGATGGAACCGTTTACAAGACAGAGAATGTAGCATCTGGAAGTTCTTATACATTGCCGTCTGTAAGAAATGCATCCGGATACACCTTTATGGGATGGGATATCCAGTTAGGAAAAAGCACAGCACCGCGTTATGAAGCTGGTGATACTATTACAGTAAACAGCAACATAAAGCTGTATGCAGTTGTGTTTAACCGTTC
>CAJLTE010000132.1 GCA_905209435.1 uncultured Blautia sp.
CATCCACAATGGTGATTCCCTCTGCTGCCAGTCCTGCAATAACAAGAGCTGCCCCAGCACGAAGATCCGGTGCACTTACTCTTGCACCAGTAAGCTTATTCACGCCATCAATAATTGCAGAATTGCCTTCAACCTTAATACAGGCTCCCATTCTGGAAAGCTCATCGGCATATTTGAAGCGATTCTCAAAAATACTCTCAGTTACGATGCTGGTTCCCTCTGCAAGTGCAAGGGTAACCGCAATCTGCGGCTGCATATCAGTCGGATATCCCGGATATGGAAGGGTCTTCACATGAGTGCGATGAAGTCTGCCCACTGCACGTACACGTACGGCATCATCAAACTCCTGAACTTCACATCCGATTTCCTCAAGCTTAGCTGTAGTAGCTTCGAGATGCTTTGGAATTACATTCTTAACTGTGACATCCCCACCGGTAGCTGCTGCAGCGAACATAAAGGTTCCTGCCTCGATCTGGTCCGGAATGATGGAATACTCTGTGCGGTGAAGCTTCTCAACACCCTTGATACGGATCACATCTGTACCAGCACCTTTGATATTGGCTCCCATGCTGTTCAGGAAGTTGGCAACATCTACTACATGTGGCTCTCTGGCAGCATTCTCAATAATCGTACGTCCTGGTGCAAGAGATGCTGCCATCATAATATTGATGGTTGCTCCTACAGAAACTACATCCAGGAAAATATGGCTTCCATGAAGATTAGATGCCTCGGCAACAATGGCTCCATGAAGAATATCAACTTTCGCACCAAGGGCTCTGAAACCTTTCAGATGCTGGTCAATCGGACGGCTTCCGATATTGCAGCCACCTGGAAGAGGAACTTCTGCTCTTTTATATTTGCCAAGTAATGCGCCAAGAAGATAGTAAGATGCACGGATCTTCTTAATATACTCATAATCTACACTTACATCACCAATGGTAGAACCATTGATCTTAACAGTTGACTTATTGATTCTGTCAACCTGTGCTCCGATGCCAGCTATTGCCTCCAGTAAAACATTGATGTCTCTGACGTCAGGCAGATTCTCGATGAGAATTGTCTCATCCGTCATAATGGCTGCTGATAAAATAGCCAGCGCTGCATTCTTTGCACCTGCTATCTCTACTTCACCAACAAGCGGATTTCCACCTTTAATCACATACTGTTCCATAATACACCTCTATTATTCTTACTCCGCGAGCCAAAAAGGCTATTGTCAATTTCTCTCCAATAACCTGACAGCCCTCCTCTGATTCACAGTTACTGTTCACTTCGTTCATCGTAACACATTCCGCGAATAGTAACGATCTACAGTTACTTAATAACCCCTGTCTGTAGTGTTTCCAAAAGTGCCTGCAGACTTGCTTCCAAATCTTTCCCTTCTTCATCTACCACAATGTCTGCATATTTCTCGTATAAGGGAACTCGCTCCTCATATAAACTCTTCAAGGTCTGTCCTTCTTTCAGAAGAACTCCCCGCTTCTTAAGATTTCCAAGCCGTTTCTCAAGAGACTCCAGAGAAAGGCTGAGGTAAACTACCTTCCCAATTGATTTCAAGTGTTCCATGGCTTCACTGCAATATACCACACTTCCCCCAGTAGCAATTACAGTATTCTCTGTATCAATCGACGCATTTACGCGATTCTCAATGGCCTTGAAACCTTCTTCTCCTTCTTCATCAATGATCTGATAAAGACGTCTTTTTTCTTCTTTTTGTATTAAAAGGTCTGAATCTAAAAATTCGTATCCAAGTATTTTCGCAAGAACAACGCCCAGTGTGCTTTTACCTGCACCGGGCATTCCAATTAATGTTATATTATTCATTTTCATTCGATACTCCTTTAAATAATAACACATAAGAGCCATTATTGCAATCATATTAAAAAATTGTTACTGGGTTCGGTTTTTTAATGGATGATTTTTAAGTTTCTGATTATGCTTTTTTCCTTTTTTTACGCTATATCCAAAGGTGCCCAGTTTCTTTCCAAGTCCCAGATATTCTCCATGGGAATATACCATCAGTTTTGACTGATTCAGCTGAAATTTATTATTTTTATCCATATAGGCTTCGTCCGCATGCACTGCAACTACTTCCGCAAGGAACATGTGATGAGAACCAAGCTTCTCAATTTTCTTAACTTTACATTCAATATTTACAGGAGCTTCACCGATCATTGGTGCCTTCACTTGATCCGCCTTTTCTTTGGTAAGATGAAGCTCCTGAAATTTATCAACCTCTCTGCCGGACCGCACGCCACAATAATCGGTGGCGTATGCAAGCTCTTCTGTGGTAAGGTTCAGAACAAATTCCTTTGTCTTGCAGATCATATCGTAAGAAAATCTGGTGGGACGAACGGAGATGCTTACCATTGGCGGGTTGGTACACACGGTGCCAGCCCACGCTACTGTTATTATATTATCATTACCCTCGCCATCTGTAACGCTGACCATCACAGCAGGAAGCGGGTAAAGCATATTGCCTGGTTTCCAGGTCTGTTTTGCCATATTTTTGCTCCTCTTTTATGTGAAAATTTCCCGTGCAAAGAACCATCTGCGTTACTTTTCACTTTGTGAGCAGTATCTTTTAACAGCCTCTTTGCCGGGAAAATCTTTATTATCAGTTAAAGTCATTTGCCATGATCTGTGCAGCTTCCATCATAGCCGGGATCATCTGTTTCTTACGGGAAACCACGCCTTTCAGGTGGAAGCACTTATCCTCCGGTTCCTGCTGGAATGCGATTTTTCCCATTTCCTCGCTGCCCTCGCCGTAATAAATTACATCTGAGGACTCGTCCATAATATTGGTTAACATAAAGTAAACACGGGTAATTCCATGGCGTCCGCACTCGCTTACCATAAATGGTTTCAGACGAACTTTGATCTCCTGAAGCTCTTCCTCGTCCATGGAACTGATCTGTCCAACACCAAAAGCCACATTTCCTTCTGCAATAAATTTCTTGTAATCCTGATAGAAAATTTCTTCAGGTGCTTTATCTTTCAGATTGCTTCCAGCCTTAAACATTTCTCTTGCGAAATCTTCAATCTTAATGTCCGCGATCAGTGCAAGCGCACTTGCTGCGATCTTGTCCTGCTGGGTGCAGGTTGGGGAACGGAACATTAAGGTATCGGAAATAATGGCTGCACAGAGAAGTCCTGCAATCTTAGGCGGAATCTCCAGTCGCTGCTCGTCATAAATCCGGTAAAGGATTGTCGCAGTACATCCAACTGGCTCATTTCTGAAATTAATCGGCTTCATAGTTTCCAGAGAACCAAGCTTATGATGATCAATGATCTCCAGAATCTCTGCTTTCTCAATATTATCAACAGCCTGGTCTTTCTCATTATGATCTACCAAAATTACCTGTTTCTTGTGCATGTCAAGGAAATTTCGTCTGGAAATGGTTCCCACACATTTTCCCCGCTTATTGATAACAGGGAATGCACGATGGCGGTGCTTGATCATAACATCCTGGATATCATCTGTGAAATCTTCAGTATTAAAAGTTACCAGATTATCTTTTTTCATCACATAATTTACCGGAATACTCTGGTTGATCATGCGGGCAATTGTGTAGGTATCATATGGAGAAGAGATAATGATGATCTGTCTCTCCTGAGCTTTCTTTATTACCTTCTCACTTACCTGAATACTCATTCCTACAATAATGCAGCTTACATTCAGTTCTATTGCCTTTAACTGATCTTCCTCACGGTTTCCAAGAATAACCATATCATTTTCTTCGATATAGTTCTTCATCACCTCCGGATCAGCAGTTCCAATAAGGATTTTCCCTTTGGTAAAATAGCCGTGACCATTTCCTTCTACAATTTCACCGTCAAGAGTATCCCTGATCTTGTTATACTGAGTTCTGGCATTTGAAAGAAGATAGCTGTCCTTGGTATCCATGTAAACATCAGCAATATCGCCGATTGTTACAATTCCCTCCAGCTCATCCTCGCTGTTACAGATGGGAAGGGTCACAATGCCTTTATTCTGCATCATATCCCAGGCATTTTTCAGGGACATGGTACGGTCTGCATCCGGTTTTGGACGGATATCCATATCTTTTACCTGCGTTCCGATATTTCCCAGATAAGCCGGTGGCTGTACCCCAAAACGATTCAGTACATACTGGGTCTCTTCATTGATCTGACCGGCACGTCTTGGAATATAACGCTTGGTCTGGGTGGTTCTGTTTTTGATATCTGCGTAAGCAATTGCCGAACAAATAGAATCCGTATCCGGATTCTTATGTCCCATTACAAATACTTTCTGATTCTTCATTCACATTCTTCCTTCCAAAATTCAGCTGACCTCTGCACACTTTTCATCTGTAAACAGAGTTTTTTATTTCGGGTCTACTTTTCAAACACGCTCTACAGAAGATTTTCATTTTGGGCGATTGTCTTAATCGTCCAAATCTGCACTTTATATTAATTCAGTTTAATATTTGCAAATAAAGCTCCCAGAGATGTGGTTGCCTCTTCTCCGGACTGTGGGATTTCTATTTTCTCTTCTTCCACTTCTTTTGCCATCATATCAATTGCTTCTTTGATACTCAGGCTCAGTTTTCCATCTTTCACTGCAGTTACTTTTACTTTCACCTTATCTCCAACTGCAAGAACTTCTGATGGTTTACGGATTCTCTTTTCGCAAATCTGGGAAATATGTACCAGTCCGGATACGCCGTTTCCAAGATCTACAAATGCGCCGTATGGCTGAAGGCTCTCTACAGTTCCTTCTGTTACAAAGCCTGGCTGGATATTGGAAATTTTATTCTTTCTTTCCTCTTCTGCTTTTTCCCTTAAAATTTCTTTCGCAGAAAGAATCAGTTTTTTGTCCTCTTTATTGACATCGATTACCTGAACCTGGATGTGTCTGTTCAGATATTCGTTGGTGTCTTCTACGTAATTCAAGGCCAGCTTGGAGGCCGGGATAAAGCCGCGCACACCTTCTACATAAGCAACTGCACCGCCGTTTACTACACCTTTTACCACTACATCAAGAACCTCTCCGGAGGCTTTCAGCTCTTTTAATTTGTCCCAAGCCAGGACGTCAGTAGCCTCAACTTTGGATAAAAGGATGTTGCCGTTTCCATCGTCTTTTCTTACGACTGTGGCGGAAACTTCATCTCCAGGGTGTACTTCTTCTTTAACGTTAAAGCCCGGCTCTCTACTGTAATCTTCTACCGGGATAATACCTTCTGCATAATATTTTAAATCTACAATAATTTCTTTATCATCTACACTCACAACTGTTCCTGTGAGAATGTCGCCTTCTTCAATTTTCTTAAAAGAAGCTTCAAGTTCTGCTTCGTAATCCTTCATTGTCTCTGCCATGACCTAGACTCCTTTGCCCCTGTTTTTGCTTCATTATAGCACACCGCTTATTCGTTGCAAATAAATTTTGGAATGTACATTCGAAAAAACACCGCTCTTTAAGCGTCAGAGTGTAATATCTGGCGTTTAAAGAGCGGCATATTCAGACAAATTTTCCAAAAAATTGTGACGCACATCTTGCAAAAAACCTTTTTCAAACACGCTCCAGAGCGTGCAGATTGCAGGAATACTTTTTCAAATACGCTCTAAAACGAGGAGTGCCCCGGCAGTAGCTGCCGGGGCGATTATTATGAAAAAATTTTATGTGTAATGGTGTCATTACAACGTCTTCTGTGTATGTTCTTTCGAACTGATTATATAGTATCAGATACTTATGAACAAAATACATGCAAATTGTTAACGAATAATGAACATTTGTTTTATTTGCACAATTTCTTCTTTCATTTTCCTCTTTTTTTATAAATTTACCACATTTGCATCTTTACTTTAATTTGGTAAAGTTATACATTTTGCACATTTTACATTTCTCATTCGAATAATCCTTTTACAAATTCGATTAACTTCGACACAAGACCTTTGGCATCATCCTTTGTAACACCCATATCCTGCAGCTTACTGTATACAGAATTTACATCGCTTCTAAGAGCATCTTCGTCAATTTTTGCATCCAGAACCTTGCGTACTACAGAAACAAGGGAATCTACCTCTGAATCAGAAAGAGATACCCCAAAATGGTCTGCTGCCTGAGTTACAGCACTTCGTACCTGGTCATCTGTGATGTTCTGCTGGTCTACAAGATCCTTGGCATACATAATAATGTCTACTGCTTTTCCAGGGTCAGAAGCAAGAAAATCAATTCCACTGTCCAGAAGACTTTCTACTACTTCTGTATCACTGGATGCCATAACCGGCATCGGCATGGAACATGCAAGAACTCCTGCAAGGATAAGTGCTGCTGATTTTTTCATTTTTATCATGATAATTACCTCCTGATTGAATGTTGCTGTTCAAGACTTGCCCAGTAACGATTAAATGTCATCTGTTCAAATCTCTCCAGTAACAATTAAATAGCTGCTGTTCATGGTCTGACCAGCAATAGTTAATATTCTGTTCACAAACTGCTGGAATCTGGTCATATTTATGATCTGATTTCCTCATATCAAGTAATTTTCTTCTGAAATTTAATCAATACCGGAAATAAATCTTCCTCCAGATTCCAGCCCATTATACTACACCTTTTCCTTTTATTTGTAAAATGTATCTAAAAACTTTATAATCTTTTTATAACTAATCTCCAAAAACAGCCCATTTTTCCAGGAAGTTACAAATCTTTTCAAATTCGTTCACTAATTTTTCATAAGATAAACACGATTCTTTCAAACTTTCCCGATATACTAACATCATAAAAATAATAACAGCCAACATTATTTTTATAAAATTTCTTTTTCATATGTCAGTCACCCAAAAGTGATTGACTCTCCTTCCTTTTAAAAAATATATTTGAGACAAAATAAAAATCACCCTTCTAGCCACCGGGTGATTTTTATTTGTATAAGATTTATGCAGTAAATCATTTCCGAACATGTGAAGGATCACGGGAGCCGCAACGCTGCGAAGCAATCCGAAGATATCAAG
>CAJLTE010000133.1 GCA_905209435.1 uncultured Blautia sp.
TGAATCCCATCTGTAGTAATTTCTGAATATCCATAACGACGCGCCTTTTCATTCAATTCCTTATGCAATGTAAGATAAGGGATTTGAAACTGTTCTGATAGCTGGTGGATCATTTGTGATATTTTCTGGCGAAAAGGAAGCCAGGTTCTATAACAGGCAGGCCAGGGAAAAAGAAATGGCTCCATTAAAATAATGCGCGAGTTCGATTTTGCTAATATTGTTATAAGATCTGCATAGCATTTGTAAAAAGAAAAAAGCATATTCCTCTGCTGAAACGGTGTTCTGTCCGTATTCATTATTAATCCAATATCATTAATTCCGATTAAAATTGTTATAATATCACTTGTAAAATCAGAATCACCCTGAATTCTCTGCAGAAGTCTGTTTATAGTAAAGCCGTCAGTGCCATAATTGCGTACCTGATAGTCTGAGCCGTCTCTTTTAAGACAGTCTGACAGCATTTTTACATAGCCATTGCCAAGGAAATCTCTGGAAAAGCAGTGTTCACAATCGGTGATGCTGTCACCAAGACATGTTAATATTGTCATAATTTTACCTCCGTTAATATTATACTGCAAGAACAAAAAGGTTTATAGTTTTTTTAGAAAAATTTGTAAAAAAAAGACTGGACAAATGGAGATAGAGAACCTATAATAAGACTCACCAGAAGTCATCTGGTATCGAAGGTCATCTTTTCAGATCGACTATTCCCTATTCTACGAAAGATAAAATACAGAAAGCCTTTCTCAAACAGGCTCTAAAATACTTCAAGATAGCCTCCTGTTATTAGTAAACCTATGTAAAAGAAGGGATGGTACGTCTATGCTTTTTTACAGAATATTTCCTGCTATAGCGGCAGGCTGCGCCGCTCTGATGGATATTCAGAGAGCGAAGGTAGACAATGGCTGGCTGCTTTTTTGTGTATTGGTCAGTTTGTTTACGCGAATATGGAAAATAGATGTTAGCAGTCTCGGATCTTGGATATGCGGTCTGCTGGTACCGATACTGATTCTGGGGATTTTATTCATATTCAGAATGCTGGGAGCCGGAGACATCAAGCTCTTGAGTGTTATTGGAAGCATGATCGGACCGACGAAAATTCTCAATTGCATTTCCTATTCCTTTCTGATTGGAGCTGTCATATCAGCTGCTCTTATGATTTCAAGCGGCATTGTCTGCCAGCGAATTCTTTACTTATTACATTACATCAGTGTTTATTTCAAAACAGGAAAAAGAGAACCCTATTACAAAAGCGGTATGCCGTTGGAAAACTTTCATTTCACAGTTCCTATATTTTTAAGTGCATTGCTTTATGCGGGAGGTGTCTATTGAAGAAGAATATTTTTGCTGTCTGTGATCTTGAGGTGGATTATGCCTTGAATTTTATGGATTATCTTAATCATAAGAAAAATATCCCATTTGAGATTCAGGCATTTACCAACGTAGAGAGTCTGATCGCCTATGGGAAAATGAATCACATAGAGTTGCTGCTGATTTCCCAGAAGGCTATGTGCCGTCAGGTGCAGGAATTGGAAATTGGTAAAATTGTTATACTTTCGGAAGGCGTGCACCCACCGGATCTGGACCGTTATCCAAGTGTGTATAAATATCAGGCCTCTTCAGATGTTGTGCGAGAAGTGATGGCGTGTTACGGAGCCGAGAAAGCAGTAGCTCCGGCTGTTTTTCCTGTACTGAAAAAGACCACGGAAATTTATGCAGTATATTCTCCTTTGGGGCGCTGCCTGAAAACATCGTTTGCACTTACATTAGGACAGATTCTGGCAAAAGAAAGAGCTGTTCTTTATCTGAATCTGGAGGAATACTCCGGCTTTGAAGAAATGTTGGGAAAAGGGTTCGCACAGAATTTAAGTGATCTTCTTTATTTTGTACGGCAGGAAAATGGAAATCTGATTTATAAGATGAACAGTATGGTACAGACAATAAACAATCTGGATTTCATTCCGCCTGTACGTACGCCAGAGGACATACGAGGAACTGCATGGGAAGACTGGGAAAAACTGATACAGGAGATTGTACTTCACAGTAATTACGAATTTGTGATTCTGGATATTGGAGGGGCTGTAGATGGGACTTTTCAAGTTCTGGATATGTGCCGGAGAATTTATATGCCAGTGCTGTCTGATCCGGTATCCATATCCAAGATTGCCCAATTCGAAAACCTGATAAGAATCTGGGATTATCCGCAGATTCTTACCAGAACTGTAAAGGTACGCCCGCCTTTTCATGGAGGAAACGTGGCACCGGAGAATTATATTGAAGGGCTGCTGTGGAGTGAACTTGGAGATTATGTCAGGGAAATTCTGAGAAAGGAAAAGGAATGAGTCAGGAAATCTTTCGCAAACTGAGACAAATGCTCATGGAGAAGCTGGATGTTTACCGGGAACTTACAGACCAGGAAATTCTGGAAACGATTGATGAGCTGATCGTAAACACTCTGCGGGAATCAGGAGTGAGCCTGAAAGAAAAAGTGCAGCTTCGCCAGGAACTGTTTTATTCCGTCAGGAAGCTTGATGTATTACAGGAATTGATCGAAGATGAAACTGTAACTGAGATTATGGTGAATGGTCCGGATTCTATTTTTGTAGAACGAAAAGGAAAACTGACAAGGTGGCCGAAGTCTTTTACAGATCAGGAAAAGCTGGAGGATGTGATACAACAGATAGTGGGAAAATGCAATCGCATTGTGAATGAATCATCTCCTATAGTAGATGCCAGACTAGAAAATGGCGCCAGAGTCAATGTGGTTGTGGCTCCGGTAGCATTAAATGGTCCAATTCTGACAATAAGACGTTTTCCGGATACTCCAATTACAATGGAAAAGCTGATTGAACTGGGAAGTATAACTCCAGAGTGCGCGTCCTTTTTGGAAAAACTGGTAAAGGCCCGGTATTCAATTGTAATTGGCGGAGGAACGGGAAGTGGGAAGACCACATTCCTGGGGGCTTTGTTAGAGTACATACCAAAAGATGAACGGATTATCACTATTGAGGACAATGCAGAACTGAAGCTTCAAGGGATTGCAAATCTGGTGCGCCTTGAAGCCCGGGCAGCGACCATAAACGGAGCACCGGGAGTAAGTATAAGAGATCTTATTAAGTCTGCACTTCGTATGAGACCGGATCGAATAATCGTAGGAGAAGTACGGGGTGGGGAAGCTATGGATATGCTTCAGGCACTGAACACCGGGCATGAAGGCAGTCTTGGAACAGCTCATGCAAACAGTTGCCGTGATATGCTGGCCAGACTGGAAATAATGACATTGATGGCGGAACTGGATCTGCCGCTTCAGGCGGTAAGAAGGCAGATCGCCTCTGGCGTAGATATTCTGGTGCATCTGGGACGTATGCGCGATAAATCAAGAAAACTTCTGGAAGTTTCAGAAGTATGTGCGTATGCGGATGGTGAAATCAGGATACAACCATTGTATCAATGGCAGGATGGGTGTGGTCTGGTGCCTGTGGAGCCTCTCCTGCACAGAGAAAAACTGGAACGGGCGGGGGTGAAATTATGATCAGGCAGAAAGTTGATTATGGAAAATACAGATATTCTCAGAAAGAAATTTTAAAATATATAGGAGAAAGTGCAGCATTGTGTGGTGCTGTAGATTATTTGTTCTATCAAACACCTTGGGTAATGTTACTTGTGGTTCCGGTTTCTGTGTTCTTTCTGAAGTGGAAGAAGAAACAGATGATCAGAGAAAGAAAACGGCGCCTTAATTATCAGTTTCGGGATGCATTGAATTCTATGAGTGTGGCGGTACAGGCTGGATATTCTGTGGAAAATGCAGTTTCTGCCTGTGTGCGTGATCTAGAGCAGCTATATCCGAAGAATGAAGATATTGTAGCTGAATTTCGTTATATAGAGACACAACAGAGAGTGAGTGTGCCGGTAGAGGAATTATTTCTGGATCTTGGGCAGCGTTGTAAGGTTGAGGATATTGAAAATTTTGCTTCAGTTTTGTATACAGCAAAAAGAAGCGGTGGTGATCTTGGAAATGTAATTCAGAAAGTGGCTCGAATGCTGGGCGATAAGATTGATGTAAAAAAAGAAATTGAAGCGACTCTGGCTGCGAAGAAGTCGGAACAGATGATCATGAGTCTTATGCCGGCAGGAATTATTCTTTATCTGCAGCTGGCATCACCGGGGTTTCTGGATATTCTCTACGGAAATCCATTTGGAATCTGTACAATGACAGTCTGCCTTGCAGTATATGGAGCTGCTTACTGGATGGGGAAAAGAATTGTGGAAATCGAGGTGTAGTTGATGTGGCTCCATATTGTCATTTTTGTTATATTATTGCTTTTGACCGTATGCAGTACTTTAGGTTGGATCCATGTAGAAAACATTGGTACGGCAAAAGGCAGAAAGATGTTTCTTGTGGTTGCTCTGGCAGGAAATATAACAGGAGGACTGCTGACTTGGACAAAAGGTGGCGGACAGGTATTTGAAGACGGTTATGAGTTGAAAAAGGAGGAAAATGCTTATGAAGAAAAATTTATGGTATCCGTGGAAGGAGAAGAAACAGGCAGTGTCTATGTACAGATCCCGGAAAAAGAACTGGAAAAGGAAGATACCGGGCAGCCGGAAGTGTTGACGAAAGAGGAAGACGAAGAACAGAAGCTTTTGGAATTTGTAGCAAATTATAACAGCGAACTGGAAGACTCTGAGTATTATTATCTTCCATCTGACTGGGAAGGAAGAAAACTGGAGTGGAAAATACCTTATGATACTACCGGAAACATGTTGGCAGCAATTTTCCTTGCAGCAGCATTTGTCATGATTGTTATAATTGCGCGAGAAGAGCAGAAAGCCAGAACGAAAAGATATGAAGAACTGATGATGGACTATCCAGGACTGATCATGAAGTTCACCTTGTTGGTGCAGGCTGGAATGACTGTTCGAAATACGTTTAGGAAGATGGCTTCGGATTATAAAAACAAAAATGAAAAACGTATTGCATATGAAGAGCTTGTTACTGCCTGCCATGAAATGGAGAGTGGAATTTCAGAAATGGAAGCCTATCGCCGCTTTGGTGAAAGGTGCGGACATGTAAAGTATAAAACATTTGCAACATTATTGATCCAGAATCTTCAGAAAGGCAGCCGCCATATGGGAGAAATGCTGGAAAAAGAATCTGTGGAAGCCTGGGATGACAGGAAAAGAAAAGCAAAAGTTCAAGGAGAAGCGGCAACTACCAAATTGTTATTTCCAATGATACTGATGCTGGGCGTTGTAATGGCTATTGTTATGCTGCCGGCCTGTCTGTCCTTTTATGGATAAATCCAATCCGGAGGACGATTTTCATATTTAAAAAGAAAAGTGCCAAAGGAAATTTTTCAGGCTGAGGGAGGTGAGAAATATGAGCGAACTGCGCAGACTGATGAGAGAATTTTTGTGGGAAGAAGATGCTGTAGGCGTTGTGGAAATTATTCTGATCCTTGTAGTTCTTATTGCACTGGTCATGATTTTTAAAGACCAGTTGACCAGTCTTGTGAAGAATATTCTGTCAAAGATCACAAAGCAAAGTAATTCTATTTAAATGATTTCCAACTAACAAAATGATTTGAAAAGGAGAGGTGCGCCATGGTAAAAAGAGGAAGTATTACTGTTTTTCTGGCCTTAACCCTTGGACTTATTCTGTCCCTGCTGAGCTCAGGACTCGAGTCAGCAAGAATGGCTGCGGCCAGAACTCAGATTTTGAATGGGATGGATATTGGACTGTATTCTTTATTTGGACAATATAACAAGTCCTTTTTAAAGGATTTTGACTTGTTCGCTGTTGACGGAGCCTGTGGGGGAAAGGAAATGAATCTGGCCTCTATATATGATAATCTGGAATCTTATATGAAGCCTGTGATGAAGCAAAATAGTCAGAAATTGTCAGTACAGCAGGGTGGCATTTCCGGTTATCTTCTGATGACAGATTCAGAAGGTGAAGTCTTTTATCAGCAGGCAGTCCAATACATGAAAGAAACTCTTGGAAGCCATGGGGCAAAGCTCCTTTTAAACAAAATTCAAAATATGCAGAAAAAGACAATTGAAGCGGAGCGACAAGGAAATGAGATAGAAAGTAAAGGAACCATTGAAAATTATGAAAGTGAAATGGACTCTGCACAACAAAAAAGTCAGGCTTTGCTGGAAGAAAAAAAGAAACAGGAACAGCAGAATGGGCAAGATGGGTTTACAGATGGGAAAATGCTTCCGTCTGTGACAGAAAAGAAGCCTCCTGCAAAAGTTGAAAATCCTATTCCAACAATTCGAAAAGTACGAAAAATGGGACTTCTGGATCTGGTCCTTCCTTTTGGAAAAGAAGTTTCTGACAAAAAGGTAAAAACTAAAGAATTGGTTTCAGGAAGAAAACTTGAAACAGGATTGGCAATGGAGGATTCCGTAAAAGCAGATGGAAGTATGCTCTCCCAGGTTTTGTATCAGCAATATCTCATGGAAAAACTGGGAAACTATATAGAACCAGGAAAGAGCGGCTTGAGCTATCAGATTGAGTACATTATTGGAAAGAAAAACAGTGATGAGGCAAATTTGAAAGATGTAGCGAAAAAACTTTTGATGGTTCGGGAAGGACTTAATGTTGCATATCTGGTTTCAGATGCGCTTATGATGGGGCAGATTCATGCCATGGCAGCGGCAATTGCAGCCGCATTTCTTATTCCACCGGCAGTTGTGGTGATTGAAGGTGCGCTGATCCTATGCTGGGCTTTTGCTGAAAGCATTCTGGATGTAAGAGAGCTATTTGCCGGCGGAAAAGTACCTTTAACTAAGAATGCCTCTAATTGGCAACTGTCGTTGCAGGGGCTGCCGGCATTGGTAGATAAGCTGGATACGGACCGGCAAAACGATGTAAACGGGTTGTCCTATGAGGATTATTTGCAGATATTTTTATTGACAACTTCAAAGGCGCAAAAAG
>CAJLTE010000134.1 GCA_905209435.1 uncultured Blautia sp.
TTACCTCCTGTTATTTATCAACGATAGTTTAATTAACCGCGGAATTTCCCGCGAAAATAAGTTATTGGAAACGCCGGTGCTAAGAAACGCGGAAATGTCCGAAACCGCTGATAAATACTTTCGCCTGGGCTATTGGCTTAAGCATTTCGCACTACGTCACATTGGGTTATTATATTATAAGGACCCTGTTCTGTCAATAGGTTTTGTGTCGTTTTTTCAACTTTTTTCGTTACTCCCCCTTTTTTGTTTTCCGCCTTTATCTCTTATCACAATTAAAGCAAAAATTTCCCTGATTTGATCATTCAAAAAATGCATGTTACATTTCAGCCATTTAATCTGCTCAACTGCAACATGCATCAATTTTTATAGATCAGTCAAAAAATTCAATTCCCATCAATGTAAGTCCCTGCGCCGGAGCTGTCGGACCTGCCATTTCGCGATTGCAGGCTTCCAGGATCGTCTTTACTCTTTCCGGTGGATACTGTCCGTTTCCTACTTCGATCAGAGTTCCGGAAATGATACGGACCATGTTGTAAAGGAATCCTGTTCCTGTTACACGGATAGTTACGATATCCCCGTCACGCCATACATCGATTCCTGTTACTGTACGGATAGTTGTCTTTACCTGTGCTTTCGCACCACAGAATGAAGCAAAATCATGCTGTCCGATCAGATATGAGGTTGCCGCTTTCATTTTATCTACGTCCAGTTTATAGTGGTAAAAATATGTGTATAAGCGCTCTGTCGGAACCGGAAATTTGCGGTTCAGGATGCGGTATTCGTAGGTTTTCTCACTGTCACAGTAGCGAGGATGGAAATCCGGTTCTACCTCTTCTGAGAGCTGAATGCGGATATCCTCAGGAAGCCACTGGTTTAGCGCATAGGAAATTTTTTCTCCCGGAATACGTGTGTTGGTGTCAAATACTGCTACGTTTCCCATGGCATGGACACCTGCGTCTGTCCTGCTTGCGCCGATAGTTTCTATTTTTTCACCGAGAAGCTCGGACAGTGTATCATTTAATACCCCCTGTACAGTAATCCCATTTGGCTGTGTCTGCCAGCCGCAGTAGTTTGTGCCGTCATATGCAACTACAAGGCCAATTCTTTTCATCTGTTTTCCTCCATAAAATATTGAAAACTTTTTCTATAACAATTCCATAACAGATAAACAATATGCTGTAACCCATTCTTACCGGATTACAGCATATAAAATATCATTATAAATCAGTAACTGTTCAGTATCTTATCAGATTCCTACGACTCTGAATATGATTGCAATTGCCAGATACCCCCACATCACCACATACGCAATATAATCTCTTGACTGATAATGCAGCGGTTTCATCTGCGTTCTGTTATCGCCGCCATGATAGCATCTTGCTTCCATTGCCATTGCCAGATCGTTGGCTCTTCGAAACGCTGAGATAAACAGCGGGACCAGAAGCGGGATCATGTTCTTGGCTTTCTGGATCAGGTTTCCATTTTCGAAATCTGCACCACGGGCAATCTGTGCCTTCATGATCTTATCAGTTTCTTCCAGCAGGATCGGGATAAATCTTAATGCAATGGACATCATCATAGCAATCTCGTGGATCGGTACATGAAGCTTATTCAGCGGTCTGAGAAGTCGTTCCAGACCATCTGTGAGCTGATTTGGTGTTGTTGTCAGCGTCATAATTGAGGAACCGATCACAAGGTAAGTCAGGCGGATTGCCATTCTTCCTGCCAGTTTCAGGCCTTCTTCTGTTACATGCAGGATTCCCCACTGCCAGAGGACTTTTCCGGGTGTCAGAAGGATGTTGAATACTACTGTGATCATAAGCAGCATTACGATTGCTTTCAGTCCCTTAAACATGAATTTGGGCGGAACTTTTGAGATTATGATCATGCCCGCCAGGAATAAAGTTGCTACTGCATATCCCGGAAATGTATGGAATACAAATACAGAGATAATGAATACCATGGTGCCTACCAGTTTTGCTCTTGGGTCCATCTTGTGGAGGATGGAGTTGGCAGGATAATACTGTCCTAATGTAATGTCTCGGATCATGCTTCCTGTCCTCCCTTAATTTTCTCTGGTGCTGTCTTTCTCAGCACTGCCAGAATATTCTCTTTCGCCTCATCCACTGTAGTTGCGGTCACATCTACATCAAGTCCTTTTTCTTTCAACGCATGCATGATATAAGTGATCTGCGGCGCTGCAAGTCCCATGGCCTCCAGCTCCCTGTAATGGGCAAATACAGCTTTCGGAGCATCATCATATGCAATTTCTCCGTCATTGACTACAATCAGTCTCTCCGCGTATTTCGCAATATCCTCCATACTGTGAGATACAAGGATAATAGTAATTCCCCTTACTTTGTGAAGTTCTGCGATCTGGTCAAGGATATCATCGCGTCCTTTCGGATCCAGACCTGCAGTCGGCTCATCAAGGATCAGAATCTTCGGGTTCATTGCCAGTACACCGGCGATGGCAACTCGTTTCTTCTGTCCGCCGGAAAGTTCAAAAGGAGATTTGCTGTAATTTTTCTCCTTAAACCCAACATGCTGCAGTGCTTTTTTCGCTTCTACTTCTGCCTCTTCTCTGGACAAGCCCTGGTTCATCGGTCCAAAGCAGACATCAGAGAGCACATCATTCTCAAAAAGCTGATGTTCCGGATACTGGAACACCAGGCCTACCTCGCTTCGCAGAGCGCGGCGGTCATATTTCTCACTCCAGATATCCTCTCCATTATAGGTAATGGTACCGGAAGTCGGCCTGATCAGTGCGTTGAAATGCTGGATCAGAGTGGATTTTCCACTTCCTGTATGTCCGATGATTCCGATAAACTGTCCGTCCGGAATCGTGAGATTCACATCTTTCAGCGCATGAATCTCATAAGCAGTCCCCGGACTGTAAGTATAAGTTACGTTCTTCAATTCTATAGACATAAGGCATTCACCAGCTCCTCTGTAGTCAGTATTCCCTCCGGAATATCCACTCCGGCTTTATGAAGTTCGTGTGCCAGAAGCGTTACCTGCGGCACATCCAGTCTGTATTCTTTCAGAGTTTCCACCTGGGAAAAGATCTCCTTTGGTGTTCCCTGCATCACTACTTCTCCGCTGTCCATGACATAAACCTTGTCTGCACGGACAACCTCTTCCATATAGTGTGTGATCAGAATGACTGTTACTCCTTCCTGTTTGTTAAGGTCACTGACTGCCTCAAGAACTTCCTTTCGTCCGTTCGGATCCAGCATTGCAGTTGGCTCATCCAGAATGATGCATTTCGGACGCATTGCCATGACACCGGCAATGGCAACCCTCTGCTTCTGTCCGCCGGAAAGTTTATTCGGAGAATGATAACGGTAAGATGTCATGCCTGTTTTTTTCAGGCTCTCATCTACACGCTCCCATATTTTCTCTGTAGGCACACCCATATTCTCCGGTCCGAAACCTACGTCTTCTTCTACTACAGTTCCAATAATCTGATTGTCAGGATTCTGAAAAACCATGCCCGCTTTCTGGCGGACTTTCCATAATTCCGGCTCTTTAGACGTGTCAATCCCATCTACCCACAATGTCCCTTCTGTCGGAAGCAAAAGTGCATTCAGATGCTTCGCAAGAGTAGATTTTCCGGAACCATTATGTCCCAGAACAGCCACGAATTGTCCGGCTTCAATGTCCAGGTTTACATCATTGACAGCACGCTGCGTATCCTGCACGTTACCATCTTCATCATACTTGAGATAGTCAAATCCCAGCTTGAATGCCTTGATAATTCCCATAATATTTTTTGTCCTCGTATTTTGTCTGTCTGCTGCTTATTTTCACAGGAAAAGAATCCCGTCAGTAAACAGCGAATATTTATTTTTTCAGGCTTCTTCAGTAGCTGCCAGTCCGGTCAACTCGTCAATCAGAGCCCAGATCTCATCTCTTCCCTGCTTCGTCTCAGCAGAGAAAGGAATAATAATGCCATCTTTGCTCAGCTTCAGCCCTTCTTTGATTGCTTTGATATTTTTCTGAACCTGGCTTCGTTTGAGCTTGTCAAGCTTCGTTGCAATAATGATCGGCTCATAGCCATTGTTCAGAATCCAGTCATACATCATCTTGTCATTTGCAGATGGATCATGACGGATATCAATAAGAAGGAAAACCGCCTTCAGGTTTTTGGATGTATGAAGATATCTTTCGATCATCTTGCCCCATTTTTCCTTCTCAGACTGTGAAACCTTTGCGTATCCGTAACCAGGGAGATCTACCAGATACATGGCTTCATTGATATTATAAAAGTTAATGGTCTGTGTTTTTCCCGGCTGTGCACTTGTTCTGGCAAGAGATTTCCGGTTCATCAGCCCGTTGATCAGAGATGATTTTCCTACATTTGATTTTCCTGCAAATGCAACCTCCGGTCTGTTAGTATCCGGGAGTTTGCTGGTGATACCGCATACGATATCTAATGATACATTTTTAATAACCATTGATTTCCTCTCTTTTTCACAACAAAGAGTCAATCCAATCAGACTGACTCTTTATTCTTTTTATACAAGTGCTTTATTCAGTACTTCTTTCATAGAACTTACAAATGTAATCGTAAGTCCGTCCGTGATTTCCTTATCTAATTCCTGAATATCCGGCTTATTCTCGGCCGGTACTAATACTTCTTTAATCTTCGCATATTTTGCTGCAAGAAGTTTCTCTTTTAATCCACCAATTGGAAGTACTCTTCCTCTCAGTGTGATCTCACCGGTCATTGCAAGATCTGCTCTTACTGGTTTTTTAATAATTGCGGAAAGAATCGCAGTTGCCATGGTAATACCTGCGGACGGTCCGTCTTTTGGTACTGCCCCTTCCGGAATATGCACGTGAATATCGTTTTCCTGGAAAAATTCCGGTCCGACATTATAGTCAGAAGCAATGGAACGGATGTAAGTAATACCTGCCTGCGCAGACTCTTTCATCACATCTCCAAGCTGTCCGGTAAGTATCAGCTCCCCTTTTCCAGGCATTACATTGACTTCAATCTGCAGAGTATCACCGCCAACCTGTGTCCAGGCAAGACCACGTGAAATACCGATCTCATCTTTCTTATTTGCCATAAGATAGTTGAAATGTTCTTTTCCGAGAAAATCTGACAGATTCTTAGAAGTTACGGTGACTTTCTTCTTATCCTCTTCCATGATCAGACGTGCAGTTTTTCTGCAGATCTGTCCGATGGTTCTCTCCAGATTTCGAACGCCGGCTTCTTTTGTATAATTATTGATGATCTTCTTAAGTGCAGCAGACTGAATTGTCAGTTTGCCTTTCTCAATACCATTCTCTTCCATCTGCTTCGGAATCAGGTGTTCCTTTGCGATGTGCTCTTTCTCATTCTCTGTGTAGCCTGCGATCTCGATCAGTTCCATACGGTCGAGAAGAGGTCTCGGAATGCCCTGCACATCATTTGCAGTTGCAATAAACAGTACTTCGGAAAGATCCTGCGGTACTTCTATATAGTGATCCATAAATTTGCTGTTCTGCTCCGGATCAAGTACCTCCAGAAGTGCGGCAGAAGTATCTCCCTTATAGTCACTGCTGGTCTTATCGATCTCGTCCAGAAGCATCAGCGGATTACTTACACCTGCCTGCTGTAATGCGGCAGTAATTCTGCCAGGCATTGCTCCTACATAAGTCTTTCTGTGGCCTCGGATCTCGGCTTCATCCCTCACACCGCCCAGACAGATACGCACATATTTCTTGTGCATAGCTTCTGCAATAGACTTGGCGATAGATGTTTTACCTGTTCCAGGAGGTCCTACCAGACAAAGGATCGGACTCTTGCCTTTGTGTGTCAGTTTACGGACAGAAAGGAATTCCATCACGCGCTCTTTCACATCTTTCAGTCCATAATGACCTTCCTGAAGCACTTTCCATGCTTCTTTCAGATCATCGGAGTCTGTGGATTTCTTATCCCACGGAAGTGCCAGCATGGTCTCGATATAACCACGGAGTACCGCATTCTCGGATACATTGCTGTTGGTGTTCTTAAATCTCTCGATTTCTTTGCTGATCTTCTCTTTTACTTCGTCACTGGCCTGAAGCTCCTGAAGCTTCTTCTTGAATTCCTCTGCATCATCCGCAGTGTTGTCCTCTCCCAATTCCTCACGGATCAGTTTCAGCTGCTCTCTGAGAATGTATTCTCTCTGGTTCTTGTCAACTCTGGCTTTCACTTTCTTCTGGAGATCTCTTCCGATCTGCATAATTTCGATCTCATTGCTTAAAATCGCGCCCAGAACTTCATATCGCTCCTCCAGTGTAAGTGCCTCCAGGATCTTCTGTTTATTCTGATAAGACAGAGGAAGATTTACAGCAATCTGCTCAACCAGTTCCTCTATATTCTCTATATTTAAAATCTGTGCTACCAGTTCTTTGCTGACTTTTCCATTCTCCATGCAGTATCTGTGGAACAATTCCTTCAGACTTCTGTACATGGCTTCCATCACTGGCTCCGGCATCTGCATAGTTTCATCATCTACCGGTGTGATCTCACTTCTGATAAATGGAAATTCCTGTTCAAATTTTACAAGTGTGGCACGTCCTGTTCCCTCTACAAGCACTCGCAGGAGGTTCTGCGGAAGTTTCACAACCTGCTTGATATAAGCAATGGTTCCCACCTGATAGACGCCTGCCAGATCCGGTGTCTCCACCTCAGGATCAATCTGTGTCACCAGAAAAATCTTCTGGTCATGAAGCATGGCAGCTTCAATGGCTTTAACAGAACGCTCACGGCTTATATCAAAATGAACAATCATCCCCGGGAGAATCGTTGTTCCCCTGAGAGCAATCGACGGCAGCACCATATTCTGATTTGTCATTTATTGTTCAGTCCCTTTCATCAGGCTGTTTCCGGTTT
>CAJLTE010000135.1 GCA_905209435.1 uncultured Blautia sp.
CATCAACCTGTAATGTATTGTACATAATTCTAAACAAAAATTCAAGACCATTTTCTAAAAAACAAATAAAAATTAAGTAAAAATTGTAAATTCTATGATATACTGGGTATGCAGTGTACCGTGAATATCAACGTTACTGCTCACATCCTGTTGTTTTACGGGATTTCGGATTTAAGTATGTCCTGTTTATAGGACATTTATACAAATTATACACATTTTATGAAAGGACTGAAATTATGAACAGACAGATATTATGGGACTGCCATATGCATTCTTCTTTTTCTGCCGATTCGGATACCCCTATGGAATCTATGATCCAGCGAGCAGTTGAGCTTGGCTTACAGGGAATTACTTTTACAGAGCATCTGGACCCGGATTATCCGGTCACCCCTGACGGGCTGGATTTTTCTCTGGATATCCCTTCCTATCAGAAGAGATTCGAAGAACTTTCAGATACATATAAGGATAAGATTCAGGTACGCTTCGGGATCGAACTTGGACTGCAGATGCATCTGGGGGAATATTTCGATTCTCTGCTTGCACAGGTCCCGTTCGACTTTGCCATCGGCTCTTCTCATCTTGTTCACGGATATGATCCTTATTATCCTGAATTCTTTGAGGGGCGCAAAGAATTCTTATGTTATATGGAATATTTTGAGTCCATTCTTGAGAATATCTCTGTTTATGACGGCTTTGACGTATATGGACATATTGACTATGTTGTACGCTACGGTCCGAATAAGAACCGTGAATATTCTTATGGGCGGTATAAAGATATTCTGGACGAGATTCTTAAGAAACTGATTTCCATGGGAAAGGGAATTGAACTTAATACAGGCGGATATCACTATGGACTCGGCGAACCGAATCCATGTACTGCAGTCATAAAACGTTACAGGGAACTTGGCGGCGAGATTATTACAATCGGTGCAGATGCACATACCCCTGACAAAGTAGCTTATGCTTTTGACAAAGCAGCTGCTGTGCTTGAAGACTGTGGTTTCCGGTATTATACCGTATTTAAAGATCACAAACCAGATTTCATTTCTTTATAAATTTTGTTTTATAAAAAGATATGGGACTTGCCTATATGGTCACCCATGTACTATAATGTTTTACAAATATGTTACTGTCACTTCATTCTCAGTAACACAATATTTATTTATAAACCAGGGAGGAATATTATGGCAAAAAAAAGACTCCAGAAGAAGCGAGCTTCATCAACAGTCAAAAAACAGGAAACAGAAGTTTTAAAGGTAACTACTTCCAAAACAGAACCTGTTAAAGTTGAAACTTCCAAAGTAGAACCAGTCAAAGTAGAAACTTCCAAAGTGGAACCAGTCAAGGTTGAGACTTCCAAGGTTGAACCAGTTAAAGTGGAGACTTCTAAGGTTGAACCAATTAAAGTAGAAACTTCTAAAGTGGAACCGGTCAAAGTGGAGACTTCTAAAGTGGAGCCGGTCAAGGTTGAAACTTCCAAAGTGGAACCGGTCAAAGTAGAAACTTCTAAGGTGGAACCGGCTAAACTTGAAGTCCCTGCTGATCTTACTATATATAATGAACGTTTTCAGAAGCATTACGATGAACTGAAATGGCTGTACTGTGAATTATATCAGGACCGTGATGATGTTATGACATTCCTGAATGATCTGACATCTAATATGGAAGCTTTTTATAATAACAGAAACGCAGCATTAAAAGAATCCGACAGAAAGCGTGAATCCGATCCGAATTGGTACAAACGCAACGATCTGCTTGGCATGATGATGTATGTAAATAACTTTGCACATACATTAAAGGCTCTGGAGGAGAAACTGGACTATGTTCAGGAATGCAATGTCAACTATCTTCACCTGATGCCTCTGCTCGCATCACCAGAGGGAAAGAGCGACGGCGGTTATGCAGTTGCTGATTTCCGTACTGTTCAGCCTGAGCTTGGTACAATGGAAGATTTTTCAGAATTAACTGCTAAATGCCACGAGCGTGGCATCAACATCTGTCTTGACTTCGTTATGAACCATACATCCGAAGAACATGAATGGGCAAAACGTGCACGCGCAGGTGAAAAAGAATATCAGGATCGCTATTTCTTCTTTGATTCCTATGATGTTCCGGCACTCTATGAGCAGACCTGTCCTCAGGTATTCCCGACTACCGCACCAGGAAACTTCACATGGTTAGACGATGTTCACAAACATGTTATGACTACATTCTATCCATACCAGTGGGATTTAAATTACAGAAATCCGGTTGTATTTAATGAAATGGTCTACAACATGCTCTATCTTGCCAATCAGGGTGTTGATATCGTACGTCTGGATGCTGTCCCATATATCTGGAAACAGCTTGGCACAAACTGCCGTAACCTGCCTCAGGTTCACACTATTGTACGTATGATGCGTATGATCTGCGAAATCGTATGCCCGGGTGTTCTGCTTCTCGGAGAAGTTGTTATGGCTCCTGAGAAAGTTGTTCCGTACTTCGGTACACTTGAGAAACCAGAGTGTCATATTCTGTACAATGTTACTACTATGGCAAGCACCTGGCATACAGTTGCAACAAAGGACGTATCTCTTCTCCGCAGACAGCTGGATATCCTCGGATCACTTCCTACAGAATATGTATTCCAGAATTACCTGCGCTGCCATGATGATATCGGCTGGGGATTAGATTACGACTTCCTTCAGAACTTCTCTATCGAAGAGGTTCCTCATAAGAAATTCCTGAATGATTTCTTCACAGGTAAATATCCGGATACTTTTGGCCGCGGCGAGCTTTACAATGATGATCCTCGTCTGGGTGATGCAAGACTCTGCGGTACTACTGCTTCTCTCTGCGGTATTGAGAAATACGGATTTGAGGGAAATGCAGAAGGCGTGGACAGAAGTGTACGTTATGATATCACACTTCATGCATTTATGCTTTCCCAGTCCGGTATCCCTGTTATCTACAGCGGTGACGAGATCGGTCAGGTAAATGACTACTCTTACAAAAATGACCCGAACAAGGCAGCTGATTCCCGTTATCTCCACAGAGGAGAGTTTAACTGGTCTCTTGCTCCGAACAGAAATATCGCAGATACTGTACAGGGAAAACTTTTCCATGCACTGGATCATCTGGAACATATCAGAAGTGCTCACAGCGTCTTTGATACAACTGCATCTCTTCGCACGATTGATACCTGGGATTCCTCTATTCTTGCCCTTGTACGTGAGAATGATGAAGAAAAGTTTATCGGTATCTATAACTTCAGTGACCAGGACAAAGTAGCATGGATCAATGAAGATGACGGTATCTATACAGACCTCATCACAGAACATCAGATGGAGGCAAAAGGTGTTATGATTCCTGCATTCGGATGCTTCTGGCTCTGCAGAAAGAAATAAAAATAACATAACCAAAAACTTCATAATTTCAAAATAAGGACAATCTGTTTTTTCCACAGATTGTCCTTATTTATTGGTTCTATATATTTTTGTAATATCTTCTTTCTGAAACTATATCCCTGATAATTTTTCAAGATTTTTGAGAAAGTGATCTACTTCTGTACCTTCTCCAGAAATCTTGCGAAAAATCCTTTTTCCTCATCTTCCTTATCCAGAGACTTCTCATAAATCCGGCGGATCCATTCTGTGATGGTCTCAATAAGAATCGGTGAAAATGTCATCAATACAAATACAAGTATGATCATTCCAAATTCCAGGGATCCAAGCGTCAGCAGATTCTGCAGCACAACCGCACTTATAAAAAACGCAAACTGCATTCCATAAATGATAATCTTTCTGTATGTGTTCAGCGGTGAATATACCGTACGCAGCGCAGACATGTAATTCCATCCTGTAACCAGCACACAGGCTGTATTCAGCATAACATTAGAATGATACACATTCTGGCATACCAGCATAATGGTAAATACACATCCTGTAATAGTCACTGCTGCCGGAAATGCATTCATAAATACATGTCTCAGGAATGTATGATCAATCTTATTGTAGTTATTCTCCTGTGTCAAAAGAAATGTCGGAATTCCCACTGCACATGCACTGATCAGCGACATCTGGATTGGCTCAAATGGATAGGCGTCTCCAAAAAAGATTGTAATCAGCGCCAGAAGAACGGAGAAAATTGTTTTAATCAGAAACATGGATGCTGCACTTCGAATATTGTTTACTACACGGCGCCCCTGATTCACAATGTGAGGCATTGCTCCGAAATTAGAATCAAGCAATACCACATTGGCTATGTTCTTAGCCGCATCGCTTCCTGCCGCCATGGCAATACTGCAGTCTGCCTCCTTCAGTGCAAGTACATCATTTACGCCGTCACCGGTCATGGCAACTGTATGCTTCTGAGCCTGAAGTGCCTGTACCATCTGTTTCTTCTGCTGTGGAGTCACTCGTCCAAATACACTGCATTCAGCTACTGCGCGCTGCATTTCTTCCGGTGTTGTAATAGTTGTGGCGTCAATATAATGATCTGCATTCTTCAACCCTGCCTTCTTTGCAATTGCGGAAACTGTCACAGGGTCATCTCCGGAAATAACTTTCAGATCGACATCCTGGCTGTCAAAGAATGCCAGCGTATCCGGTGCTTCCGCACGAATCACATCTGTAATAAGGAACAGGCCGATCGGTTCCAGCCCCGACGGTCGGTCGGTACTTTCTGTTTCCTGTTCGCTGTGTGCGAGAACCAGAATACGGAATCCATCTTTTGCATAGGTGCCACAATGTGCCAGAAGTTCCTCAGTTCCTTCCGGAAAGAGAAATTGTGCAGCGCCCATCAGGTAAGTTCCCCTGCCCTCAAATACAGCACCACTGTATTTTCTATCTGAAGAAAACGGGATAGCATGAACCAGTTTCAGATCAGATTTGGCAGGAAATCTATCTCTCAACGCATCGGCTGTTGCATTCTGATCATGCAGAACTGACATAAGATTTCCCATAATATGGTCAATTTCCTGCAGTTTCTGTTTATACGCCTCTGATCGGACATCCTCTGATGCTTCAGCTGCTTCCTGAGTTTTTGTCTCGGAATTCATTGTCTCTGCATCTTCTGCCTGTACAGATTCTTCTGCTGTTTCTGCGTCAGTTGAATCATTCTCCGCTGATATGCTGATTGCTTTCTGCTCAGTAACCTGTCCTTTTTCGTACAACTGCACATCTTCCACTTTCATAGTTCCTTCTGTGATCGTACCTGTTTTGTCCAGACAGAGCGTGTCAACCCTCGCCAGGGTCTCAATACAATATAGTTCCTGCACCAGTGTCTTCTTGGTTGCCAGTACCATAGATCCAAGGGTTAATGCCACACTTGTCAGAAGTACCAGTCCCTCAGGGATCATGCCCAGAACTGCAGCAACCATGTTTACTACTGAATCCTTTAACGTATCGCCCACAACATAATATTGTTTATAAAACAACATTGCTCCAAGCGGTACAATAATGATACTGATTACTTTCAGAATCGCATTCAGAGAATTGCGAAGTTCTGAATTGTGGCGTTTAAACTCTTTCGCCTCACTGGTGATCTGAGAAGCATAATTATCTTTTCCAACATGAATCACCTGACAACAGGCTTCACCTGATGTCACGAAACTGCCGGAAAAAAGCTCATCCCCCGGATTCTTGGACAGGTTATCTGATTCGCCTGTCAGCAGAGATTCATTCACTTCTACAGTTCCTTCCAACACTTTCGCATCTGCCGGAATCTGATCTCCTGTTTTCAGAAAGATGAGATCATCCAGCACCAGCTTCTCTGTGGAAATACTCCACTTTTTGCCGTCACGTAAGACTACTGTCTTACTTTCAGTAAGGATCGCCAGCTTGTCAATTGTCTTCTTTGCCCTGATTTCCTGAACAATACCAATCACAGTATTGATCAGAATAATTCCCATAAACATGGAGTTCTTATAAGACCTTACAAAAAGTACCATAACCAGAAGTACAAGGTTCAGAAAGTTGAAAAACGTAAGTGTGTTCTCCAAAATAATCTGCTTGTATGTCCTGGTGTTCGGGTTTTCATTGGCATTAACCTTTCCTTCTGCAATCCTCTCCTGCACTTGTTCATTCGTAAGTCCTGTCATCTTTACCTCCTGCAGAAAATAGTCATTGTTCATCACGCAACATATTTTATGAAACAGCAACGTATGAACAGTAACAAAAATCTTTAAAATATAAAGTACAGGGCAGATGATGAGAATCATCCGCCCCTTCTTTATAATATAACGATTTCAAATTACAAACAGATTCAATTTTTTAAATATTAATTACTGTTCACTTCGTTCCCGGTGATTAATATTCTTCCTCTTCTGCTTCCTCACCTTCGTGAATGTCAGACTTCGGTTTCTTAAGTCCTTTAATCTCAATGTGATGCTTCTGTGCATAGTCCCACAGAGCTGCATGGATTGCTTCCTCTGCAAGCAGAGAACAATGAACTTTTACTGGCGGAAGTCCATCAAGTGCTTCCATAACTGCTTTATTTGTAACTTCCATAGCTTCTTCGATAGTTTTTCCCATTACCATCTCTGTTGCCATACTACTTGTTGCTACTGCTGCGCCGCATCCGAATGTTTTGAATTTACAGTCTTTGATGATATGTGTTTCATCATCGATATCAAGGAAAATTCTCATGATATCACCGCATTTTGCGTTTCCTACTGTACCTACGCCGCTTGCGTTCTCTATTTCTCCAACATTACGTGGATGCTGAAAATGATCCATTACTTTCTCACTGTAAGCCATTTGTATTTCCTCCTGTTATCCTGACTTTTGGTATTATTCATATTAATAATGCAAGGCTCTTTGTAAATCCTTTTGGGGTCAAGCGGATATTCGCAATCCGCTTCGCTACGTGGCTCTACACCAAATAACTGC
>CAJLTE010000136.1 GCA_905209435.1 uncultured Blautia sp.
GCCGTAAGGAAATCATTATGCTCCAGAAGTTCCGTGATCTGGAGCAGAAAGTTGCTGTGCACCAAATCGACTTCGTTATGGTTCTTCTTCGCTTCCTTACGCAGATCCTCTGTATATTTCTGTAAAATTTTTAAAACCGTATCTCCGGAATATAAATAATCATTCAGTGTAATCATAGCGGTCACCTCGTTTGTGAACGTTCTTTCTGACTGTGTTTGTTACAACTATTCTAGCAAACTTTTACAATTTAGCAAGAAAAAGTTTTATTAACATTTTCCCATTTTAAAAGGGACCTCCGAAGAAGTCCCTTTGTTGTATTCCTATTCTTTTGAATATTTTATATTAATAGCTTTATTTCTTTTTCTTCCGGCATTACTCTCAGTGCGCCTTTTCTTGTTGTGATAATTGAGGCAGCTGCATTGGCAAACGTTAACATTTCAGCCAGATTTTCCTCTTTTAGTCCATTAATTCCATGTTCACAGACATAGTGCAATACACAGCCGCAGAAGGTATCTCCTGCTCCGGTTGTCTCGATGGTATTATCCTGTAAAAACGGCTTTACTTCCACCATCATTTCATTATAATAAGCACGACTTCCTTCTCTTCCCATAGACACAAGAATCAGCGGAATCTGATAACGTTCTCTAATCCAGTTTACGCCATCACTATAATCTTCTTCTCCTGTCAGCCACTGAATTTCATTATCTGAAATTTTCAGTATCTGACAATGACCAAGACCATATAATACCTGCTTTCTCGCCTCTTCCATAGACTCCCAGAGCGGTGGACGTAAGTTGGGATCAAATGAAATAATAGCGCCAGCTTCTTCTGCAATATGAATTGCTTCTTTCGTTGCCTCCCGCACCCCTTCATGTGTCATAGACAATGTACCAAAATGAAAAATTTTCGTATTTTTGAGAATATCTTCACAAATTTCAGCTTTATTCAGCATCATGTCTGCACCCGGATTACGGTAAAAAGAGAAATCCCTGTCTCCATCGGGATATGTATGTACCATAGCAAGGGTTGTATGTATCTTTTCGTCTGTACATAATCCAGTGTCATCAATTCCAACTTCTTTTATTGCAGCCCTCAACTGTTCTCCGAAGAAATCATTTCCTACCTTTCCGATAAATGCCGTGTTATGCCCTAACTTTGCTAACATTGCAAGCACATTACAAGGTGCTCCTCCGGGATTTGCTTCAAAAAGTGGATTTCCCTGATTGCTTTTTCCGTTTTCAGTAAAATCAATCAATAATTCTCCCAGTGCCGTTACATCATATTTCTTCATACGTTGCTCCCAATTCTTGTATTTTTACCTTACTCATTCATGACAAGCTTCTGGAACTTTCATACCAAATCATATTTCACTACATCGATCTTAGCCGCACCGTCAACAAAGAAAGAAATTCCCTTTGCATTCTGTTCTGTAAGAATCACAGCAGACATAACCTGTTCTCCGTCATTGATAAATATTTCCGCGCTGAATCTGTCCAGAATTACTCGTAATTTCAATTCATTACAGTCACCATTTACCAGACATTCTCTCTGATGAACCACTGCACGTTCGCTTCCGGAGAAGCTTCTGTCGATTTTCAAAACTGATTCATCTGGACGGAATCGTAAAGTGGAATGATATTTTTCATTCTCTGCAAAACAGAGTTCGAATTTTTTATAAAGCTTATCTTTATCTACCGGTTGTATTACAAGCTCCAGATCTACGGTACGTCCTTCAATCTGGTCAAGTGTAATTCTGGTGTCTTTAATCACAACATCCCTGTACTCGACTTTATTTGCACGCATGGAATCCAGTTCTCTGACCGGAACCTGATACAATCTTCCGTTTTTCACAGACACTTCTCTCGGAAGGCTCATTTGTGCAAACCATTTAGATTCATTTCTGCGATAAGCAAGAGTATCCCAGTTCTGCATCCAGGCAATCATAATTCTTCTTCCATCTGGAGCAAGCAATGTCTGCATTGCATAACAGTCAATTCCATAATCCACACTCTGATAAGACTGTTCCTTCAAAGTATGTGTCTCAGAATCCAGATCTCCTATGATACATAATGTTCCATTTCCATTATGATATTCCATTCCTTCCGGAATCATGTCCTGTGGGCTTGTCAGAAGCACATATTTGCCGTCCAGTTCAAAGAAATCCGGACATTCCCACATCTTTCCATAGCGGTTTTTATTCTCTGCCAAAGTACTTACAAATTCCCATTCAAAACCATTTTTACTTCTGTAAAGAAGAATCTGTCCACTTCCATCTGCCGGACGGCTGCCTATGACACAATAAAAGTTTCCATCTTTTTCTTTCCAGATTTTTGGGTCACGGAAATCTACTCTGCTTGCACCTTCCGGCAGATTTTTAAAGGTCAGGACCGGATTTTTGTCATACTTCACGTAATCTTTTCCATCTCCCACAGCCACCGCCTGTGTCTGAACATCCCTTGCGGTTCCGTCCTCCAGTATTTCCCGGTCCACAGCTGTATACATAAGCAGCTGTCTGCCGTCCTCCAGCTCTATGGCACTTCCGGAAAAGCAGCCCACTTTATCGTAATCCTGGTCTGGTGCCAATGCTGCCGGGAGATAGTCCCAATGCAGCAGATCCTTACTTACCACATGCCCCCAGTGCATGCTGTCCCAATGTGTGTTATATGGATTGTACTGATAAAACAAATGGTATTCTCCCTTATAGCAGGAAAATCCATTGGGATCATTCATCCATCCAACATAAGGAGTTATATGAAAAGCCGGTCTGTCTTCCGCTTTAATCTGCTGTCCCTGTGTAAATTCATATTTTCTTGCCTTTTCTAACATTTCGCTCATGAAAAATCTCCTGTCAAAGTCGTTGTTCAGTTCTTACATCTTTTGTTACTTTTCCGCGCTTAAGGATTCCTGATACTGATCAAAATATTTCTGTTTGATTGAAAGATAATCTGAAAGTCCGTATTTCTCCATTTTTTCCAGGTAGGAATCCCATTCTTCCTCTATTCCTCCATTCAGGATCCAGTCAGCTTTCTTCTGTTCTGCATATTTTTTAATATCGGTATCATACTGTGATACTTTGTTTGTATCATCAATACTCATAAATACATTTGGATAAACATATTTGCTATTCATATCCTGTACATAGGTCTCATGCATATTATCCAGACGCCATTTTGCATCTTCCGGCTGTGTCACATATACATCATAATATTCATTCAGCACGGCCAGAGGGCCATTTACAGATTGCGCCTCACGCACTTCCACTGGAGACTGCTCTCCCAGATCCATATGTTTTAACATTTCGCCGCCGTCTTTGTTTGTAGACAGTTCAAAAATGTTAAAGGAATCCTCTTCGCCATAAGTACCCCAGTTATTCTGCGGAGACTGGAGGGGTGCATACATCTGATCAATCCATGCAGCAGCAAGTGCTGTATTACGACAGCTGGATGTAAGAACACATCTTCCACGGTCAAATCCACTGGTTTCACTGTTGTTCTGTCTGGTAATATTTCTCATGCCATCCGGCCCGGTCAGTGCCGGAAGCATCACATAATCTGTATTGTTATCTATATTCGCAATATCCCATGTGAAGCAGAGTCCGTAACGGTGATTCTTTCCTTTTGCAACATAAGTAGACCACTCCTGTGTAAAGGCTTCCGGATCTACAAGATCTTCTGTCACCAGTTTATGAAGCCATTCAATTCCTTCCTTGTAGCCTTCCTGAACAGTTGTATAAATTACTTTTCCTTCATCTGTTACCGCGAAATGATCTCCTGTGTCTCCGTAACCCTCTCCAAATCCATTTATTAAAATCGCCGGATCCTGATCTCCGTTATTGATAATAAAGGACATTGGAATTACATCACCTTCAATGGAAAATTCTTTCTCCAGTTCTTCTGCATGATCGCGGAACTGAATCAGTACCTGTTCCAGTTCGTCTGTTGTTGTAGGAATCTCAAGTCCAAGGTAGTCAAGCCATTTTTTATTAATATATGGAATATCTCCAATCGCCTGAATTGCTTCTTTTCCTGCACCAAGCTGTTCAATCCACGGGAAAGAATAGATATGTCCATCCGGTGCTGTGCACATAGTCCTGTACTCTGGGTATTTTTCAAACACAGCCTGAAGATTCGGCATATATTTGTCAATCAGATTTTCCAGTGGAATGATAATTCCCTGCTTCGCATATCGCAGCAGATCATAATCACTCATTCCTGCATTAAACAATCCATCCGGCAGATTTCCAAACTGAGCCAGAGCCAGATTCTTTTTATCTGAAAACTGATCGGATACAAAACAGGTCCAGTCAATATGAACATTTGTCTGTTCTTCCAGTCGCTGGAAAATCACTCTTTCATTGGGATCCTGTGTGGAAGTAGCCGGTGCACTTGTAATAAAAGAAAGCTCCTCTGTTTCCTTTAATGGAAACTGTACCTCAGATACTGGTGTGTCCGGGTTGATCTCCGCATTAAGCTGCTGCTCTTTTCCACACCCTGCCGTACTTATCATCATCGTCAAAGAAAGTCCAAGTGCAAGTAAACCTTTTACTCTGTTTTTCTTCATATCTGTATCGTTCCTTTCTTATCAGCCTTTTACTGATCCGACCATAATTCCCTGATCAAAATACTTCTGGAAGAATGGGTACATTACTAAAAGCGGTAAGCTTGATACCACAATGGTTGCATATTTCAGCTGTTCCGCTACCTTTGCCATTTCAGCAGTACTCTGAATATCTGCAATCATACCTGGCTGCGGAGTATTCTGTACCAGAATGGAACGAAGTACTAACTGCAGAGGCTGAAGATTTGCATCATTCAGATAAATCATTGCATCAAAATAGCTGTTCCACATTCCTACAAATGACCACAGTGCAAGTACTGCAATGATCGGCTTACATACCGGCATCATGATTTTGAAGAAATGCTGGATCTCATTGGCTCCGTCAATTGCAGAGGCTTCTCTTAATTCTGCCGGGATCGACTGGTAGTATGTTCTTGCAAGGATCATATTCCAGACATTAAATGCTCCAGGAATTAAAACTGCCCAGACTGTATTTACCATATGCAGCTGATTGATTAAAATAAAAGTCGGGATCATTCCACCGCCAAAGAACATTGTGATCAGAAAAATAAGATTAAAAAGTTTTCTTCCCACAAATTCCTTCTTGGACAATGGATACGCTGCCAGCAATGTTATAAAAACAGAAATAGCTGTAAATGCAAGTGAATACAGAAAAGAATTCAGGAATCCACGCCAGATCATCTCATTTTCCAGTACTCTGCGATATGCATCCAAAGTCCAGTCCTTAATATGAAAACTCAGTCCCTGATTATTCAAAACTGTAGGATCCATAAAAGAGGCAAGCACTACATACACGATTGGAATTGCAATAGAAAGTACAAACAGTCCAAGAATCAGGAATCCAATTCCAAGGATAAGACAGTCTGTCTTCGAATATTTTTTCTTTATTTTCTCCATCTTCGCTTCCTCCTATAATCCTTCTCCGTCGTTCAGCTTCTTTACCACCCAGTTTACAAAAACTAACAGAATTACATTTACTACTGAATTAAACAGACCAACAGCCGTCGAATAACCATAATCGCCGTTCAAAAGACCAATACGGTATACATATGTTGATAAAATTTCTGATGCCGGCAGGTTCATATCTGTCTGTAATGCATAGGCTTTCTCAAATCCAATACTCATAATATTTCCAGCTTGCAGAATAAACTGAATTACAATAATATTCTTGATTGCAGGAAGCTCCACATACCAGATCTGCTGCAGAAGATTTGCGCCATCCATAATAGCTGCTTCTTCCAGTTCTTTGCTTGCATTGGATAAAGCAGCCGTGTACATAATAGAGGCCCAGCCTGCTGTCTGCCAGATTCCACTTGCTATGTAAATGGTGCGGAAAGCAGATGGCATTGTCATCCAGTTTGTACTAATTCCTAAAAGCTTATTCAGAGGTCCAACCGGAGAAAGCAGCATACGTACCATACCACAAAGTACAATTACAGATATAAAGTTCGGCATATAGACCAGAAGCTGTACTTTCTTCTTAACTCCGGTTCTGCGGATACGATTTAAAAGCAATGCCAGAATGATCGGAACCGGAAAGCCCCACAACAGTCCATAAATACTCAGTTTTAACGTATTCAACAGGTAGTTCATAAAATCCGGTGAAGATAAAAACCGCCTGAAATATTCAAGTCCAACCCATGGACTTCCAAGCACTCCCTTGATTACGTTGTAATCCTCAAACGCAATCAGAAGTCCCCCCATAGGAAGATACTTAAAAATGATTGTCAGTAAAAGTCCTGGCATTAAGAAAAAAAGATATAACTGCCAGTTTTTCTTCACATATGTAGCCTTATCTCTCCACGTTTGCTTTTTCACGGGCATTGTTTGGTTCTGCATTCTTTTCATGCACTTCTCCTCCATTCCTTTCCCTTTTCGTTCTCGGAACCGGTTAAGTAACCGGTTACTTTATAGCTCGATGTTACTACATCCAAGTTCATATGTCAACACTTTTTCAAGCTAAAATAACCGGTTACGTAATCGGTTATTTTAGCATTGCCTTTTTTTTAAATAATTGCTATACTAAAAAAATAATATAATCCCAGTAATTAAAAGATTCCCCAATATTATTCTCATTTATTTATAAGGAGATTAAATTTTTATGGCAAAAAAACAGGTGACATTTGCAGATATTGCAGAATATACTCATTTTTCAAAAACTACAATATCACGGTATTTCAATCATCCCGATTCTCTTACGCTTGAAAATCAGGAAAAGATTTCACAGGCCCTTGATACCCTTGGCTATAAAAAAAATAAACTTGCAAAAGTTCTGGCAAA
>CAJLTE010000137.1 GCA_905209435.1 uncultured Blautia sp.
TAAGCCTACTAAAGCAACATTCAGTTTTTTCATGATGGAAAACCCTCCTTAAAAATAGTAGAAAAAATAGTAAAAAGTTAGTTAGGAATAAAATCCACAGGATGTCAGGAATCCTGCATCTGTCTTTTATGCTTGTGATTATACGTGATGAGAAGAGAAATGAGAATAAAGATAATTTAGATGTTTGACCCCAAAAAGATAAAAATAATACCAGTTCCGGAAAGCTCTACTTTTTTTAGAAAAGATGGAAAAAGAAAGAATAATATCGTTATTCAAAAATCAGGGATTTCATGTTTTAATAAGTGCATAGCAGAACAATCGATTGGAAAGCAGATCAGAAATACAGAGATATAAGAGAGAAGATGAGAAGATGAGAAGGAGGAACTATATAATGAAGAAAAGAGCATTAGCTGTTATGTTGGCAGGGGCTATGGTTTTGGGCGCACAGACAGGTGTGTGGGCTGCATCCGATACTTCAGATCAGAAAGAAGGAGAATTGACACTTCTGATGGTAAATGACTGGATCGATGAGACAGGAGCAAAAGGGGAAGAGCTTACGAAAGTGATCAAACAATATGAAGAAGAGAATCCAGGGGTGGAGATCACATTGCAGGGAGCTTCCCAGCAGGATATTAAGGAATCTTTCCAGACAGCAGCTCTGGCAGGAGGCGGAGCAGACATTGTAATGATGGACAATTCCGGACATGCCATTGACCTTGCAGCAATGGGACTTCTGTATCCACTGGAAGATATTACCACAGCCGATGAGCTTACTGCGCAGTATCAGGAAGGACCACTCAATTCCGGCAAATTTGAGGGTAAATATTATTCCGTGCCATGGTATATGGACTGTACGGGTCTCTATTATAATAAAGAACGTCTGGAGGAACTGGGAATCGATGTTCCTACAACATGGGAAGAACTTTCTGATGCAGTAGATAAAGCAAAAGAAGCCGGATATGGCGGTATTATTACTTATCAGAGTGCATATGCTTTTTATTCATTTTTCTATCAGAATGAATGCCCAGTCATTGATACAAGTGGAGATATCCCGCAGGTAGTGATCGACAATAAGGAGGGAAAAGAGGCATGGAATTATATTTGTGATCTGATCTCCAAAGGCGGTTTGGTAGAGTCTTTTAAAGAAGCAACTACATGGGACAAAGTATATGAAAGTTTTGCAAATGGAGAAGCAACCTTCCTGTTGGGCGGAGACTGGTGCTCCAGCGGAGTAGAAAATATTAATCCGGATTTGGATTACGGCATTGCTCCGATGGTAAAAGGAAAAACAGAAGCAACTGTACTGGGAGGATGGACCTGGAATATTAATACCAACTGCAAAAATCCGGAACTTGCTTATGACCTGATTCAGTATCTGAATTCAGAAAAAGGAGATTCTCTTCTTGGCGTAGAAGGAAAGATTTCAGCACGTAAAGACTTCGACTATGACAAAGCACTGGAAGGAAATGACAAACTGAAAGTCTTTACAGAGGAATTTCCGTATACAGAAGCAAGACCTGCTGTTATCAATGAGAAATCCATCGATGAACTGATCACCAATGCCATCCTGGAAGTAGACTACGGACAGTCATCAGCTGAAGATGCGCTGACTTCTCTTACCCAGAAGCTCAATGAAAACATTGCATCTAATTATCAGTAAAAATATCCGGGAAACAAACATGAAATAATAACAGAGGCGCTGGCGTGAAATGTCGGCAGCGCTTCTTCGTTGAGAAGGGAGGAAGATCATGTCCAAAATATGTAGAAAAGAAGGTCTGGAGCTGAGAAAAAATCTTCCGGGATATCTTCTGATGGCACCTGCAGTGATTGCGATTCTGGCGCTTTCCGTGTATCCTCTTTTCAGAGGTATTTATCTGAGTTTCTTAAATTATAACCTTGTACGCCCCAATGATCCTGCATTTAATACTTTTGCAGGTTTGCAGAATTATATTGATATTTTTAAAGATAAAGTGTTCATACAGTCTATTGGAAATACAGTAAAGTGGACAGTGATAAACCTTGTAGTGCAGCTTGTGGCAGCCATGCTTCTTGCGCTTGCACTGAACCAAAAGCTGAAAGGAAGATCCGTATACAGAACCTTGATCCTGGTTCCATGGGCAGTTCCTCACGCCATAGCAGCCATGACCTTTACTTTTTTATACAATGCAAATGTAGGTATCATTAATATCCTGGCAGTGAAACTGGGAATGATTACAGAATCTGTGTCCTGGCTTGGAAATGTGGGATCAGCGTTCTGGTGTGTGGTTCTGGTAGCAATCTGGAAGGGAATTCCTTTTCAGATGATCTTTATTCTGGCTGCACTGCAGGGAATTTCCGGGGATGTGTATGAGAGTGCGGAAATAGATGGTGCCAGTCGTTGGCAGTGTTTTTGGAAAATCACACTTCCGATCATTAAAGAGCCTCTGGCTATTTCAACCATTTTGAACCTGATCGGTATTGTGTCCTGTTTTAACACCATCTGGCTGATGACCAAAGGTGGACCGCTGTACAGCACAGAGATCATTTACACCTATGCATACAGAAGAGCATTTATTGACCATAATTTCGGAACTGCAGCAGCTGCATCCGTGGTATTGTTTGTATTCATGGCTGTTTTTTCCGGAGTTTATCTGAAGATGGTAAGTGAGAAAGAATGAATAGGGAGGAGGAAAATATATGCTTGCAAAACAACGAAATGAAGCCATAAGGCATGTGATCGCCTATGTGTTTACAATAGTCATGGTTTTCCTTGCAGTGACTCCGTTTATCTACGTGGTGCTGACTGCCCTGAAAACAAAAGAACAGATTTATGACCCATCCCAGATCATACCGACGCATATCACATTTGACAATTTCAGACATGTACTGTTTCAGTCGAATTTCGTAAGATATTTTATGAACAGTATTTTTATTACACTGGTCACAACACTGATTTGTATGATATTATCAGTAATGGCAGCATATGGACTTACCAGATATAGAATCGTAGGTGCCGGGAAAATCAAGATGGCGGTTCTTATGACAAGAATGTTTCCTGGAATCCTGTTGTGTATTCCTTACTATATTATTATGAAACAGTTGAACCTGATTGACAGTTATACAGGACTGATTCTGATGTACTGCTCCTTTACCCTGCCTTTTGCCATATGGAATACCTGTGCATTTTTTATTTCCATCCCATGGGAGCTGGAGGAAGCTGCCAGGATCGACGGATGCAGTAGGTTGACATCATTCTTTCATGTGATCATCCATGTGGCCAAACCAGGACTTTTTGTCACGGCCCTGTTCTGTTTCATGACATCTTGGGATGAATATATGTATGCGTCTATTTTTATTAATACAACTTCAAAGAAAACCATTCAGGTCGGTATGCAGGATTTCATAGGACAGTATTCTGTAGACTGGGGACTGCTGATGTCAGCGGTGGTGATCAGCCTGATACCGATCCTGATCTTCTTTGCACTGGTACAGAAGAATCTGGTACAAGGACTTTCTGCCGGTGCAGTGAAAGGATAAAACACAGATCAGATGTAGAAAGAGGAAATTTGCGTATGGGTTTCAAACGTAAAAATCCGGGTAACCAGAGCATAAGGAGGCAGCTCACATTTTATATGGGATTTTTTGTGGTGCTGCCGCTGTGCCTGGCTTTGATGCTTCTGAATTTCTATCTTCAGAAGGTTACCACGGAAAATAAGATTAACAATGAAACAAATCTGCTGTCCCAGATCAGAGACAATGCGGATCAGATGATCGAGGTGACAAATTATGCCACCAGTATGCTGATGACAAACAAAAATACGCTGAAGAACCTGCGGACTTTAGAACAAGACGGGGATTCCTACGAGATTTATCAGGCGAAAAGAGAACTTTCCAATGATATTTCGAATGTAGAGAGCTCCGTCTTAAATGCCGTTAACGGAAAAGTAGCCATTCTTACGAAAACAGGATATGTGATTGGTTCCTACGCATTAAGCAGGACAGAGACAGATTATGAGAAAGAACAGTGGTATCAGGAGGTTCTGAAGAATGGAAGAAAGACGACCTACAGTACCGGCATCGGGGAAATTTTTCAGGAAATGACCATATATGACAACGTACAGAAATATCTCTATATGGGACGTGAGATCCTGGATTATTCCGGCAAAAATCTGGGAGTTATGCTGATCCGCCTGTCTGAGACGAACATCTGGGGAAAACTGGCAGCAAGCAAGGTGACAGAGGAAGGCGGTGCCATTTATATCCTGGACAGAAACAATAATATACTGATGGGATATAATGAGAAATATCAGAAACAGCTGAAAGAGCTGGGAGAACAGGAGTCTGTAAAAGAGATTTCTGAGAAGGAGATCATTACCGGTAACCTGGAAGATGATTTCTACTATATAGCAGGTGAATTGGAAAATGCGTCCAATAAACTGGTCTATCTTGTGCCACGGGAAATTTTCCTGAAGGAAAACAGAAAGATTCTCCAGCATATTCTGGAAATGGTATTGCTGGTAATCGGATTCACGGTCTGTACTATGTTATATTTTTCCAGAAGGCTCGCCAGACCTCTGGTTGAAGTGGCACAGACTCTGGAAAAAGCTCCCAATGGAATGGCAGTTCTGGAGGAACCCAGAGGTTCTTTCAAGGAGATGAGCAAATTTGTATCCTGCTATAACCAGGCTGGGAAAAAGATCGAAGAGCTTCTGGAAAAAGTAGAAAGAGAGAGCAGATTAAAAGAAAAAGCCCATTATGAGATGCTCATGTCGCAGATTTCCCCTCATTTTATCTTTAACACGGTTAATTCCATAAGGATCATGGCCATAAAAGAAGGACAGGACCGTGCAGGGGGGAATGAAAACACGGAGAAAGCACTGGAAGCACTGGGAGATATTTTGCATGCAGTTTACAGTAACAAAAACGGCATGACTACTGTGGGACAGGAAACGGCACTTCTGAAAGCATATGTAGATATCATGCAGATGCGGTTTGGAAGTTCGTTTCAGTATTATAATGTAATTCCAACAGAACTATTCTATTATGAAATCCCTGCATTTACCATGCAGCCGATTGTAGAAAATGCGATTCTGCACGGAGTAAAAGGTGTGCCAGCAGGGCAGATTATAGTCTCTGCAATAGAGTATGAGAATGATTTTGTCATATCTGTATTCAATAATGGAAATTCTGCGGATAAAAAGAAGATTGAAGATCTTCTGAAGGGAGAGAAGAACCAGAGAGCTGTGACGGGGATCGGGCTTTACAATGTAAATTCCAGACTGAAGCTGTTGTACGGCGAATCTTATGGACTGATCTATAATGAAAAGGTCAGAAATGGTTTCGAAATATGGGTTCGTCTTCCAAAAAAAATTACAGAATCAGAAGAAAGGTGATAAAATAGGATAAAAAGATAGCAATTATTATCCGGATGAAGGGAAGAACATTCTATGAAAAAGGTATTGATCGTAGAGGATGAAATTCTGGCAAGACTTGGACTGCGTCAGCTTGTAGACTGGAAGAAACTGGATCTGGAACTGCTGCCGGATGCAACAGATGGAGAAGAAGCATTGGAAATGATCCGGAACAGCCGTCCGGATATCATTCTTCTTGATCTGAATATCCCCAGAGTCAGCGGGCTAGAAATTCTGGAATTTTTGAAGAAAGAAGAAATGCAAACCAGAGTAATCGTGGTAAGCTGCCAGGAAGAATTCGATGTTGTAAAGAAGGCAATGAAGTTGGGGGCGTATGATTATCTGCGAAAACTGAATCTGAGTTCTGATGAACTGGAAAGTATTCTGGAAAAGTGTCTGGGAGAAACAGAAGAAAGAAATAAGGTGCATATGCAGGGAATACGTGAGATCCGTTATGAAGAGATTATGAGAGACAGCAGAGATATTTTTGCAGGTACCTGTAATTATCAGACATTAATCTGTATACTGGCGAAAGATACAGAAGAGTTGTCCGGGGTTATGGAAATGATCCATAAATGGGCAGAAACCGAACTCAGGGAAGGTCTGCAGATTCAGAAGGGAAATCAGTATGGATATTTCCTGCTGAAAGAAAAACCGGAAAGATCTGTTTATATGGAATTAAAGAAAAGGGCAGAGCGGAAAACAGGCAGAGAACTGTACATGGGAATCTTTGAAGGTTGCATGGAAAAAACTGCGGATCTTGTTCGGGCTGCTGCGATGGCCGAGCAGATACAGCTTTTCAGTTATTATGATAAAGAAGAGAAACTGGTGTTTTTTCAGAAGAAGATTGAAACAGAAGGTCATAGTCCACGAGGAATGCATGGATATCTGGATTCCCTAAAAGAGAAGATTCGAAGTTTTGACAGAGAAAAAGTTGAACAGGAGCTGTATGGAATCTTCGGACTGATCCGACAGGAGCCTTATGTCAGTATCAATGTGCTGAGAAGAAATTTTATGGATATTTTGGGAATTTATTCCCTGGTTGCACAGTCATTGGACGGCGCACTGGAAGAAATAGAGTTGGATGGTGATAATTGTCATTATCAGAAAATCATGATGATGGAAAGCCTCAGGGAAATAGAAAAATGGTTTCTGAAATTTAATGATATTTTTATGGAAAAATTCTGGATTGCCTACAAATGCAGTAGATCTGAAATCCTGCAGAAAGTAGTAAAATATATAGAAGCGCATATCACGGAACCAATCCATCTGTCAGATGCAGCTGCTGAAACAGGAGTTTCCTCAGCTTATCTCAGCACCATGTTCAAAAAAGAAATCGGTTATAATTTCATAGAATATGTAAACCTCCGAAAAATAGAACTGGCCAGACAAATGCTTCAGGATGGAAAAATGGTCTATG
>CAJLTE010000138.1 GCA_905209435.1 uncultured Blautia sp.
TTCGTGATCTGGAACAGGCAGCAGAGCATATCGCAGCCAATGCCCTGTACCAGATCGAAGTAGATCACCTGACAGGTGTGACATTTAATGCAGAGATGGTAAGAGGATTACTTTCCTGAAAAAAATCTTGACAGAGATAAAAGTTAAGAGTATACTGTCAGACATCAGCAAGGTAAATTATAAAAATTGCTGATAAAAATAAAATAAGATCTTCAGGGCAGGGTGCAATTCCCTACCGGTGGTAAAGCCCACGAGCCGTAAGGCATGATTCGGTGTAATTCCGAAGCCGACAGTACAGTCTGGATGAAAGAAGATAACAGTAGAGATACAGAAGAATTAACTGATCTGTGAAAGCTGACTGCTCTGGAATAATAAGTTTATTCCAGAGCTTTTTTATATCATTTAAAGTAATTTCAGTGATGAAATAAAGAGTCAGATTCGTCGGCAGATAATTCATATCAAATATTAATTACCAAGCCCTGGATGTTGAAAAAACACCGGGGCTTTATTTTATGGAATTTTTATGGAATTGTTATAAAAGAGCAGGAGATGATGGATTGAAAAATATAACGGATATGGAACAGGACAGGCAGTATATGAAAATGGCTTTGGAACTGGCACAAAAAGGAATGGGTTTTACAGCACCTAATCCGATGGTGGGTGCTGTGATCGTTAAAAACGGAAGGGTCATTGGTCAGGGATATCACAGAAAATACGGTGAACTTCATGCGGAGAGAGAAGCTCTGGCAGCGTGTACGGAAGAACCTGAAGGAGCATCTATATATGTTACTTTAGAACCCTGCTGCCATTATGGAAAACAGCCTCCATGCGTGAATGCAATCCTGGAGGCCGGAATCAGACGCGTGATCATCGGATCATCAGATCCTAATCCACTGGTTGCAGGAAAAGGAATCCGGATTTTGAAGGATCATGGAATTGAAGTAACAGAAAATATTTTAAAAGAAGAGTGTGATAAATTGAATGAAGCATTCTTTTATTACATCCAAAATAAAAAACCGTATGTGGTCATGAAATATGCAATGACTATGGATGGGAAAATTGCCGCTTATACAGGTGAATCCAAATGGGTGACAGGAGAAGCTGCCAGAATTCATGTACAGAAACAGCGACTGAAATATACAGGAATTATGGTTGGGGTGGGAACTGTGCTGGCAGATGATCCGATGCTCACCTGCAGACTGGAAAACAGCAGAAATCCTGTGCGTATTATCTGTGATTCCCACCTGAGAACACCACTGAATTCTAAGATCGTGAAGACTGCAGCGACAGTTCCTACAATTCTTGCGACCAGCAGTAAAGAGCAGAAGATAAAGAATTATGAAGACCTTGGATGCAGAGTTCTGTATGTTCCGGAGAAAAACGGACACATAGATTTAAATAGATTAATGGAACTGCTTGGAGCTGAAAAAATAGACAGTATTTTGCTGGAAGGAGGAGGTACTTTAAACTGGTCAGCACTGGAAAGCGGCATTGTTCAGAAAGTTCAGACCTATATAGCACCCAAACTTTTTGGAGGAGAAAAAGCAAAGACGCCAGTAGAAGGAACGGGATTTCCTGATCCTGCCAGTGCAGTATTATTAAAAAACAGCGAAATAACCAGATTAGGACATGATTTTCTAATAGAGAGTGAGGTGAAGCAAAATGTTCACGGGAATTGTTGAAGAACTTGGAACTGTAAAAAAAATAAAAAAAGGAGCAAATTCAGCAGTATTTACGATAGAGGCGAAGAAAATCCTAGATGACCTAAAAACAGGAGACAGCGTAGCTGTAAATGGAATCTGCCTGACTGTAACAGCGTGTCTGAAAGATAGTTTTACGGCAGATGTGATGCACGAGACATTAAATCGTTCTGCACTGATTCAGCTTTCTCCGGGACAGCATGTAAATCTGGAAAGAGCAATGCCTGCAAATGGAAGATTTGGAGGACATATTGTCGCAGGACATGTGGATGGAACAGGAAAAATCACGGAAGTCCGCAGAGATGATAATGCTGTCTGGTATACCATTCAGGCTTCGCCAGACATTATGAAATATATTGTGATAAAAGGTTCTGTGACAATTGATGGAATCAGCCTTACAGTGGCAAAAGTCTCAGAAACAGATTTTTCCATTTCTGCAATTCCTCATACAGTAAAGATTACCGTTCTTGGGGAACGTAAAGAAGGAGATATCGTTAATCTGGAGACAGACATAATTGGAAAATACGTGGAAAAATTAATAATACCTGTGAAAGAACAGCCGGTAAAAAGCAATATCACACGGGATTTCCTGAATAAGTATGGATTTTGACAGAATTAAGCAAAAAGCAGTTATTCGACTGGTGCAGAATTAATTGTGTAGTGAATGCTTTATCTGCCTGACATGGACCAGATAAGCTGCCAATGCGAATGATTTTGCCCTCTTAACAGAAGAAAAATATATGGTATCAGAAAAATACATCGCATAAGGAGAGAAAAATGAACGGATTTGATTCAGTAGAAGAAGCTTTGGAAGAACTTCGAAATGGAAAAATTATTCTGGTAACGGATGATCCGGACAGAGAAAATGAAGGAGATTTTATCTGTGCAGCAGAGTTTGCCACAACAGAAAATATTAATTTTATGGCTACCCATGGAAAGGGACTTATCTGTATGCCAATGTCTGAGGAATATGTAAGAAAACTGCACTTCCCGCAGATGGTAGCAGAAAATTCTGATAATCACGAAACGGCTTTTACTGTTTCCGTAGACCATGTCAGTACCAGTACAGGAATCTCCGCAGCAGAACGTTCTGTTACAGCCATGAAATGCGTAGATGAGAATGCAAAACCTGAAGATTTCAGACGTCCCGGACATATGTTTCCGCTTCTGGCAAAGAAGAATGGGGTGCTGGAAAGGAACGGACATACAGAGGCAACTGTAGATCTCTGCAGACTTGCCGGATTAAAACAGTGTGGCCTGTGTTGTGAAATTATGCGAGAAGACGGCACTATGATGAGGACCTCTGAGTTACGGGAACTTGTCAGAAAGTGGAATCTGAAATTCATAACGATCAAAGATATTCAGAATTACCGTAAATGCCATGATATTCTGGTGGACCGCGTGACGACTACAAAAATGCCTACCAGATACGGAGAATTTATGGCATACGGATTTGTAAACCGTCTTAATGGTGAACATCATGTGGCGCTGGTAAAAGGTGAAATTGGAGATGGAAAAGATGTTCTGTGCCGTGTGCATTCGGAGTGCCTGACAGGAGATGTGTTTGGATCTCAGCGCTGTGACTGCGGACAGCAGTTTGCAGCAGCTATGTCCCAGATTGAAGAAGAGGGAAGGGGAATACTTCTTTATATGAGACAGGAAGGACGAGGAATCGGACTGATCAATAAACTCCGTGCTTATGAACTTCAGGAACAGGGAATGGATACACTCGAAGCGAATCTGGCACTTGGATTTGCCGGGGATGAAAGAGAATATTATATAGGTGCGCAGATTCTGAGAAATCTGGGAGTAAAAGAACTGCGCCTGTTGACAAATAATCCGGATAAGGTTTATCAGCTGGAAGAATTTGGAATCAAGATCAAAAAGAGAGTTCCGATCCAGATGAATGCGACAGCATATGATCTGCACTATCTCAAAACAAAACAATTACGGATGGGACATATTCTGAAGTATTAAATGCGGCAGAGAATTTTTAACGTAACAATAACGTTACCGAAAATAAAACTTACTTTGTATAAAAACCTGTACAGGTTAAAAATAAATTTACAGATGAAAGGATTAAAAAAATGAAAACATTAGAAGGAAAATTAGTATCAGATGGAATGAAAGTAGGAATTGTAGCAGCACGTTTCAATGAGTTCATTACTTCTAAATTGGTAAGCGGTGCAATGGATGGACTGACACGTCATAATGTAAAGGAAGAAGATATTCAGGTAGCCTGGGTGCCAGGTGCTTTTGAAATCCCGCTGATCGCGTCCAAAATGGCAAAAAGTGGAAAATATGATGCTGTGATCTGTGTTGGTGCAGTGATCCGTGGAAATACCAGCCATTATGATTATGTATGCAACGAGGTTTCCAAAGGTATTGCATCAGTGTCATTGGAAACAGGAGTTCCGGTATTGTTCGGAGTACTTACAACAGAGAATATCGAGCAGGCAATTGAGCGCGCAGGTACAAAAGCAGGAAATAAAGGCTATGACTGTGCACTCAGTGCCATTGAGATGGTAAATTTAATAAAAGAACTTGAGGCTTAAATAGAGCCAGGGCCAAAAAATGAAACCAGCTCACGAAAATCGAAAGGCAATGGAGCTTCCAGTGAGATAAATTCATCTTTGAAAGGATGCTGAAAAGAAACTCTCCATGCATGAAGTGCCGCACGTTTGAATGGATGTTGCAAGCATGATACTGGAGCTATATCTGCATCATTATTAGGTGACTGTTTTTCAGTAATATTTTTTTCATACAACGAATCCCCAAGAAGTGGATGCCCAGTCGAAGACATATGGACACGGATCTGATGGGTACGTCCGGTGTCCAGTTTAAGTGTGACAAGTGACCAATCCTGACTGGTAAAGAGAGTATGATAATGAGTAACTGCTGTTTTGATTTTTCCTGATAATACAGAGGAATGTAAGGAAAGATCAGCAGCAGTTTTCATTTTCAGATGATTCTCAGGGTCCTGTATCAGCGGCAGATTTATGGTATGCCAGACATCAGGGGCATCTACAGGCAAAGCACCGGATACAACAGCAAGATACTGCTTATGGATCTTGCATGGAGACTTTACAGATTGAAGTCTCGAAGCAGCCACCTGATTCTTGGCAAAAATCACAATCCCGGAAGTTTCCTGATCCAGCCGTCCTACTGGACGGATGCAGACAGACTCATTTTTCTCTCGAAAGTAGTCGGCAACAAGATTGGAGAGACTGTCTGCATAATGTATTCCTGTCGGATGCGTAACCATTCCCGCCGGTTTATTAACTGCCAAAATATCTGTATCTTCATATACAATATCCAGAGAAAGAGAAGTTTCGGAAACTGGAATTGAAGCTTTATCACAATGAAGGCCTGCTTGAGTTTTACTATCGATTTTGAAATTATAATTTTCAAGATGTGCAGAAGCAGTCTGCGCTTCCTCCAGACAAACACGGATCACGTCACCGGGATATGTTGTCTCAGTCACACGACAGCGTATCCCGTTTTTTGTAATCCCATCCAGTCGAAATTTCGCCTGACTGATCTGTCGTTTCGTAAGTCCTGCATTCTTTTTCAGGAATGCTTCAATTTTAATTTCTGCAGTTTGTTCATCTATTCTAAATTCCAGATATCGTTCCATCTTGATGATTCCTTTGCACAATTAATCGTATGGATAATTATTGCCATATTGTTTATATCCGTTTTACTGATGTCAGAGTTGGATAAATATTAATATATTGATATTACAGGTCAAAAAATAAACTGTCAATGCAAAATTATGTCGACGTAATGCATAAATATACTGAAGAAAAATTACAATTGTGCTATGATAATATAAGAAACAAACTATGAAAGCGGGGCAGAAAAAACTATGAAATACTTAATCATCGGAGCCGGCGGAACCGGCGGCGTTACCGGATATTATATGAAAAAAGCAGGCAAGGATGTAACTCTGATCGCCCGAGGCGAACACCTGAAAACAATCCAGGAACAGGGCCTTACCTTAGAAAAAATGTGGGACAAAACCGAAGAAACGATCACCATCCCGGCTACAGACATGGAACATTACACAGACCATCCAGACGTAATTTTTGTCTGCGTAAAAGGCTATTCCCTTGATGAAACCATTCCATTTATCAAACAGATCGCAAAGAAAACAACCATTGTAATTCCGGTCTTAAACATCTACGGAACCGGCGGAAAGATGCAGAAACAGCTTCCTGAGCTCCTTGTAACAGACGGATGCATCTACGTCTCCGCAAACATCAAAGAACCAGGCAGACTACTCCAACACGGCCAGATCCTGCGTATCGTATTTGGTGTGCGTGACAAAGCAGAATCCAGACCAGAACTGAAAGAAATCCAGAAAGACTTCTGCGACAGCCACATCGACGGAATCCTCTCCGAGAATATCCGCCGCGAAACTCTGGAGAAATTCTCCTACGTTTCCCCAATCGGTGCAGCAGGGCTCTACTACCACGCCACAGCCGCAGACTTTCAGAAAGAAGGCGAAGCCAGAGAACTCTTCAAAACCATGATAAGAGAAATCGCAGCACTCGCAGAAGCCATGGGAGTCCCATTCCAGAAAGACATGGTAGATGTAAATTTAAAAATTCTCTCCAACCTAGCACCGGAAGCAACCACATCCATGCAGAGAGATATCATGGCAGGAAAACAGTCCGAAATCGACGGATTAGTCTATGAAGTAGTAAGAATGGGCGAAGAATACCACGTTCCGGTACCTGCATATAAGAAAGTGGCAGAGAGTCTTAGAACTCTGGTAAAAAAATAATAGAAGAAAGTGGGATGGTGTACAAATTAATACCAGAAATAGAAAACATTACTTTTAAGAACAATAAGTTTTTGATGCAGGGGATATCAATATTATTATAAACAAATTTATTGAAATAGATAAAATGATATAAGGAACCTGAAATCAGATATGAATATAGGGAAAGCAAAAGAATTTGTTGTCTGATATTTGGAACAGTACAAAAAAGGGATGCGAATCATTCGCATCCCTTTCGTATCATTTGGACAATTTAAGTTATAATTATAACTGAGGACCAGCTGCAACAAGTGCTTTACCAGCAGCGTTTCCT
>CAJLTE010000139.1 GCA_905209435.1 uncultured Blautia sp.
TTCAATTGCAAGAGCTTCTACCTCGTCTACACAGGAACATCCGCCGTAAAATCTCTTCCCCGGATATCCTTCTGCATATTTATTCGTAAGGGGGCTTCCCATAGCTGCCATAACTGCTTTACTTACCCAGTTCTCTGAAGCGATTAGCTCAATGTGGGAATTCTGGCGTGCAAGTTCCGCCTCGATCAGATCTGCGATATCTTTGTCTGCCTTTGCTACGTCGTCGATTGAATACATTTTAATAATCCTCCTTCGTTATATGCTCAGTAATTATGTTTGCTGTTTATCCCCGCTGCTCTTATTTTTTTCACAAAAGCAGCAACTTTTCCTAATTGGGTTTAACAGAAAAGTAATTATCCCGATTATAACGAATCCTATCTATCGTGTCAATCCTCAAAAGACATTTGTCCGTGTACCAAAAATATTTTGATTATTATCTTTAATTTTCATAACTGTTCAATGTCTCAGTAGAATCCATAAAAATTTTTGTGAAACACAGAGAAAATAAATTTTCTGTTTTTTCCTGTGTAAACAAAAACTGTGCTGTTTTTTCCATCAAATAGAAACTTATTTCTATTTTACTTACCATAATTCTACCTTATAGTTAAAATAACTATAGATTGTTTAAGGAGGTTCTTTTTATGCTTAAAGAAACATATCACAATCCGCTTCTTCCCGGTTTTTATCCTGATCCTTCTATCTGCCGGGTTGGGGATGATTATTATATGGTTACTTCTTCATTTGTTTATTATCCGGGACTGCCGGTTTTCCACAGTAAGGATCTGGTTCACTGGGAGCAGATCGGACATGGGATTCACAGACCTGAGCAGCTTGACTATAAGAACTGCGAGACTTCTGAAGGATTATGGGCTCCAAGTATCCGTTATCATGAGGGAACTTATTACATTATCAATACTTTCGTATCCGCAGGACGCGAAGCAGACCGTGATAATTATATTATCACAGCGAAAGATCCTGCCGGTCCGTGGAGTGATCCGGTTGTTGTAAAGGGTGCAGACGGCATCGACTCCAGCCTTTTCTTTGATGATGACGGTTCTCTGTGGTATGTAGGAAACTATATCAGTCCGGACTGCCTTTATGAAGGGCATCATGGCATCTATCTGAACGAACTTGATCCGGAAACCTTCCAGTTCAAAGGCCCACGTTATATCATCTGGGATGGTGTAAAAACACACAGCAAATGGATTGAAGCTCCACATATTTATAAAAAAGATGGCTGGTATTATCTTCTCGTTGCAGAAGGCGGTACTTTCGTAAATCACAGTGTACAGATGGCCCGCTGCCGCACGATCCAGGGCGATTATGAGATCTGCCCGAGAAATCCGATCGTTACTCACAGACATATGCCTCTGTTAAATCCGATTTCTGTTACAGGACATGCTGACATCGTAGAAACTCAGAACGGCGAATGGTGGATGGTCCTCCTGGCTGTACGTCCGTATGAGGGAGGCCATTATAATCTTGGCCGCGAAACCTTTATGGTTCCGATCATATGGGCGGAGGACGGATGGCCTATGGTCGATAATGAGACAGGACTTGTCCAGACAGAGGACCGTCTTCCGGATCTGCCTAAGGCCATTTATCCTTTAATGCCTGAATCTGATAACTTCGAATGCGATACTCTGCAGATGCAGTGGAATACTATTCATCCGCCAATTAAACCAATCTATTCTCTGACAAACCGTTTCGGATATCTGCGTCTATATACAAGAAAAGAAGTTATGAATGAAATCTGTCTTCCTTCTTTCGTAGGCCGCAGACAGCGCCATAAAGTATTTCTGGCAAAAACAGCTATGGAATTTACTCCTGCAAATGAGAATGAAGAGGCAGGAATTGCCCTTGTACAGGATGACCGTTTCCATTATCTTATGGTATTAGTTCAAAAAGACGGAAAACCATTCCTTCAGGCTTACAAAACAGAAAATGGTACAAAATCTCTGCTTGCAGAAACTGAGATTAAAAATGTAAAACGTCTCTATCTCAGCGTTCAGGGCAATACTACTGATTATGATTTCTATTATGGATACACAGATCAGGAAATGATCCCGCTTGTCAGAGGACTGGGTGCTTCTCTGTTAAGTTCTGTAGTAAATAACGGATTTACCGGAACATACATTGGTATGTATACAAGTTCCAATCATCAGCCAAGTACTAACTATGCTGACTTTGACTGGTTTAACTATCAGGGAGAATAATTTTTTTACATAACACAAAGAGGAACTGTCGTACCTGACAGTTCCTCTTTGTTATAAACAGCAGATCTCCGTTTATTCTCCCATACGGATATTCTTTACTGTTTTGTTTTCAAATGTAAGTTCCGAATAAGTTCTTATTCCTCCATTTCCAGTAGGTGCCTGAGCCAGCAATCCTACTTTTACAGTCTTATCAACCGGAAGATTAAAGAATCTCATCATATAAAATTTCTCACCGTCAGTTGAATAATGGAACGCAAAAGAGTCACCACATCTGCATATCTGCAGCCAGGCGGTATTTCCTTCTATATTGCATCCATTTGCATCATCTGACTCCCCATTTCTTGAAACAACGCTGACAGCTGCATGTGTCCCAAAATCCGTCATTTCAAAGCAGGCTTTTGCCCAGTTTTTCATATCCTGCATTACCATGACAGATGCAGAATCATAAATATCTTTAAAGTCATGAGATACTTTTACTCTCATTACAAAATCACCAGAGATTTCTGTATAATAAAATGGTGCATTGCACAAAGACTCCGGTGTAATTCCTTCTTCACTGATCGCACCATTATTAAAGAAAAAATCGCTTTTTGCAGGAGCCAATATTTTTATAACATCTCCCTCTGTTTTTGCCTGTCCTTCATTTAACCATTTAAATTCCATTGAAGTATCCTCCTTTTTACCACACATCCATTATATACTGCAATACGGTTCATCATCTGTTTATAGTAAAACAGCTTTATCTCCCCGATTTATCTAAATAATAATTCCGAAAGCAGCCTTTGTCCAGTACGCACTTTCCTGTAAGATACTTACCTTAGTGCAACCATAAATACGGGCAGACACGATAATATTTCAGTTTTTGTATATCCCAACTCAATCAGTTGTATACTTCTGTACTTTGTTCCGTCTGCGATACTCTGAAGGTGTCATTTCATAAGTTTCAGAGAAAATTTTGTTGAAATAACTTCTGTTTGAATATCCTGCTTTTTCACAGATCCTGCCAATCTTCATATCTGTTTCTGCCAGCAATTCAGCAGATTTTCTTAGCAGAATACCTCTGCTAATCTCCGACAGAGTTTTTCCTGTGCGCTTTTTTGCAATGCGTTCTACATAATCACTGTTATATCCGGTAATTGCTTCGATCTCAGCACGGGTAAATATCCCCTCACTGTTTTCATATGCGCACAAAATTCCTCTCAATATCTGTTCTTCATTCGACAGTTTTGCGCTGTGAGTTTCCCTGTTATATATCTTTGTATCTTCCAGACACTCGATCATACAGCAAAGAAGCGCCTTCATCATATATCTTTTGCCCGAATGTCTCTCCGTAATTTCCGATATCATTTTCCTTACAAGTTCCAAAAATCTCTCAAATACGTCTCCATCCTTTAACCTGAACTCAATATATTCCTTTGCATTGTAAAAAGGTGTCTTTTTATTATCCGAAAAAAGTTCATAAAAAAAACTTCCGATCGGTACGCGCCGTCCCTGTTCATCATAGCTGTAATTTTCCTCCAGCAGATCTTTTATAAACTTCTCCTCCAGCAGAAAAAGAACAATTTCCGCATTCTGATCCATAATTTCCCGATGGTGGATATTTTTGTTAGAAAGAGCACCATCCCCCGGATCAAAAGTTACTTTCTCTTCTTCAAACTGCATGGTAAGTTTTCCTGAAAGAACAAATGTAATTTCATAGAAATCATGGATATGCAACGGCAGTGCCTCATGTTCTACATATTCTTTATATGTACAATCACAGACAAGGTTATTATACTCACTGTATTCTATACTCGAAAAAGCATCATTCTCCAGATTTGCCATCTCATATATGATCATATAGGGCATATCCATCTTCACAAATTCATAAACAGATTCTCCCATTCTGTCACGTGATAAAAGAGAATTTTTAGTCTGTTTTAGATACATTTTATATGAGCCTCCTCTGTTTCAGATATTTTCATCTACCTGTAGAAATTATATAATAAACACATATTCAATACAAGATTTTAACTGCTCGAATCGAATCAGTAAAATTGGAACAGGAGGATTTTATGAATACTATAAATTGTGCAGATAACATCTCTACACCGGATATCAATATTAATGATGCAGGTTTTAAATATACTTTGTCTCTTATCAATGGAAAATATAAAATGATCATCATGTACTGGCTTGCCAAATATAAATCCATCATGCGGTACGGAGAACTAAAACGTGCGCTCGGCACTGTTTCTCATAAAACTCTCAGCAGTACTTTAAAAGAATTAGAAGCAGATTCTCTTATTATCCGCAAAGAATATCCACAGATTCCACCTAAAGTCGAATATCGTCTTTCCGAACAGGGAAAATCTCTCATCCCACTCTTAGATATTATGTGCAGCTGGGGTAATGCACATCAAAAGCAGCAGACATCAGCTAACTCAGATATTGCCTGCTGACAAGTTAATTTTTAAACTGATCAGATATACGTAAAAACGGATTGCCGCTCAGTACAAGTCTGCAATCCGTTTTATTATAAAAATCATCTATTTTTTTATTCAAGCGTATAACTCTATCCCCTTCTGTTTATTGCTTTTGCAATTAAAGCAGGGGACTTACCTGATTCAGTTAAAATGCTTTTTTTATCTGTTTTACCAGTGCATCCACATCTTCAGATTTTACAAGGAATCTCTCTGTTCCATTGATTTCCACACTATCATAAGTATCATCATATGTGTAGTATTTCAGATTTACTTCCGGAGCTTCTTCTGTGTTTCTGTGGAATGTTACAGTTAGGACTTCTTCTTTCTCTGCTGCATCTTTCGTCTCTTCAATCTCAGAATCAAGCATTACGCTCTGAAGCGCCTGATACAGCTCAGTAAATTTCTCTTTCTTTACTGTTTTCTTTCCGAACTTGTAATCTCCGCCATCCAGTTTCATCGTATATGTTTTCTTTCCGATGGTCATGTCTACACTGTCAAGTGTATCAATATTTACCAGTGCCGGGATCTTCAGAATCAGGTTAAATGGTTTCAGTTCCAGAAGGCTGTTTACGGATTCTTTGGAAAGCAGATAAACTGCATCTTCATATCCTTTTACGCATGCATAATAGTCACCATTATCGTCGGTATTTCCGATAAGGATCGTTGCTGTTGCATCTGCGTCCTGTGTTTCTCTGGCATTATCGTCATTGACTGTGTTTACGAAATCTACGGTAAAATAAGTCTGAGTCTTATCCAGTCCGGTATCTGCATCTGCCGCATCAACACCGTTACTGAGATCAAAGTCAACCAGTACTCCAAACATTTCATACATATTCTCAGTGTTTACTGTTGCAATCTCATCATAAGGATTGGTGATCTCCCAGTAGTCGAAATCCATCTTATAATCTGCCGGTTCCTGTTTGATCTGGAATACTTCTTCGCCGTCCTTTACAATGGAAAATCTGCGGATGGAATAGGTGGACATTCTTGGATGTTCTACATTCTTCAGTTCTGTAGTTTCCGCTGTATCATCTGCCTGATCTGCAGTTTCGCCTTCGGCATCTTCTGTTGTTTCTTTTGCAGCCTCAGAATCTTCTGCTGTGTCTTCTGTTTCATCTGCCCATACAGGACAGGATATAACTGCTGTGCCTGCTGCGCCAGCAGTAAACATGGCTGTCATTCCAAGAAGTAATATTTTTTTGATTTTGTTTTTCATGTCTGTGTTCCTCCTGTCCATATATGATATGGCTTTTTATTTTGTCCCCCTGCCTGCTTTCACAGTCTGCACAGGGGGCTTACCTGATCTGTTTAAATAGTCAAGTGGATAAGATCATTCGCTTCGCTACTTGCCCATAACCAAATAACTGCTTTGCAGTTTAATTGATTAAATTGTAATTTCAACCTCTGCCGGCTTATGTCCTGTCAGTTCTGCGCTTCTTGCATCCGGCTGGGATACCCCTGCAAATAAGCGGAAATGTTTTCCTGCGATGTAACGGTTACCGTCTTCATCTACTACATTCATTGCCTTATTTGAAACTGTAAATTCTACAGTTTTCTCTTCTCCTGCCTTCAGAGATACTCTCTTAAATCCGCAGAGACTGTAATTGCGGACTGCAAGCGGAGAATCAAGATCTTTGATATATACCTGAACAACTTCATCTGTATCTACAGTTCCATTATTCTTAACAGTTGCTTTTAATGTGATATCGGACTCTGCAGATACTTCACCGATAACCTCTGCTCCTGTTACGCACGCATCGCTGTATGTAAGTCCGTATCCAAACGGATAAAATGCATCTTTCTCCATGTAACGATAAGTTCTGTTCTTCATGGAGTAATCTGTGAATTCCGGCATTCCTTCCAGGTCTTTGTAGAAAGTGATCGGAAGTTTTCCTGATGGAGATTCTTTTCCGAAGAGAAGGTCTGCCACTGCACGTCCGCCTCTTGCTCCCGGATACCATGCAAGAAGGATTCCATTGCAGTTATCCTGTGCATAATTCAGATCAATCGCACTTCCTGCCATCAGAACTACAATGGTAGGTTTTCCTA
>CAJLTE010000140.1 GCA_905209435.1 uncultured Blautia sp.
AATCCGGAATTATTTTCAGATTTGCACTCAGTTTCAGGGTTCCATTAAGACCAGTGCAGTTATAAAACGTATATTCTCCAATTTCAGTTACACTGTCCGGGATCAGTAAATCTCCGCTAATGCCTTTGCATCCATAAAATGCATATTTTCCAATCTTTATCAGATTATTTCCGAAAACCAGACTTCCCCTGGAATCTTTAAGAGCACTACAATTCCGGAAGCTGTATTCCCCGATTTCTTCCAGACTCTCCGGAAGAGACACATTTTCCAATGCTGTACACCCTGAAAATGCATAATTACCTATTTTTGTGATTCCCTCCGGCAGGGTCACTTTTTTGAGTTCTTTGTTATTCTGAAATGCTCCTGTTCCAATCTCAGTTACACCTTCCGGTACACTTACTTCCTCTGCATTTCCTGTGTAAGCAGTCAGGACTCCGTTCTCTATGAGATAATCCTCAGCTCCTTCTTCTACGATTCTTGCTCCATTGCTCAGGCGAGAGCCATAGGCTTCTGCGTAAACTTTATAACAGCCAGCCGGTACATAAATCTTCTCCAGATTTTTCATTCCGTATGTTCCGAAGAAATAATCCTGTCCGCTGCTGTTCAGCTTAATCTCCGGCGGTGTTTCCCCTTTAAATCTCAGCTCCTTTGCTCCCTCACAATATGCAAATGCTTCTGCCACAATATTTGTTACAGAACCAGAGATTTCTATTTCTTTTAGTCCATCACATTTGTAAAAACCGTTATACGGGATACTGCTGATTCCTGTTCCAATAACCAGTTTTTCCAGACTACGGCAATAACCAAAAGCACTATAATTCATCTGAGATACATGATCTGGGATCACAAGTTCTCCGGTAAAACCATTTCCGTAAAAAGCATACCATCCTATTTTTTCCAGATCTTCCGGCAAAATCAGAGTTCCTGTAAAATTACAGCTCTGGAATGCATAATCCGGAATTATTTTCAGATTTGCACTCAGTTTCAGGGTTCCATTAAGACCAGTACAATTATAAAACGCATATTCTCCAATTTCAGTTACACTGTCCGGGATCAGTAAATCTCCGCTAATACCTTTGCATCCATAAAATGCGTATTTCCCAATCTTTGTCAGATTGTCCTCGAAACTCAATCCTCCTTCACTGCTCTTAAGAGCACCGCAGTTCTGGAAACTGTATTCCCCGATTTCTTCCAGATTCTCCGGCAGGGGTGCACTTTCCAGTGCCGTGCATCCCGAAAATGCATAATCCCCAATTTTTGTAACTCCCTCAGGAATTGTAACTTTCTTAATCAAAGTATTATTTTCAAAAACTTTACTTCCGATTTCTTTTACCTGGTCAGGAATTACCACTTCTTCATCTGATCCTGTATATTCTGTCAGTACACCATCTGAAATGACAAAATCCGAATTCTGTTCTGTATCAGCTGAGGTATCTTCAAAATCCTCTTCATTTTCATTCTCTGCATTAAGAACAGGCTCTTCTCCATCTGAAAAATCTCCAGAATCTTCATAAGTGTTAACCTGGCTGCTGTCTGAAAACAGTTCTTCTGTATTTCCCGACTCAAAACTATCTCCAGAATCCGCCAAAATTGTGACAGGCGAAATCGTTCCAATAGTCACAGCCATGATTAATGATAATATTCTTCTTTTCATACTCTTCCTCCCATAATGGACATAATCAGGTTGTTATTGATAGTTTATCATGCAATCCTTTACTTTACCAATATTAATTTGACATTCTTTATACTTTAGTTTTGGCATTGCCTCAATTTGATTATTTTCAGTTTTGTCAAGACATACAAAAACGAAGTATGTTGTCAGCAAAAACACTGGCAGCATACTTCGTCTTCCATTCTGTTATTTAGTTCTCTATTTTTCCAAGCGTCACTGTTTCTCCACAATCTCACTTCTTGACTTATAAATATGATTTGCCGGTACACATCCTCTTACTGAAGAAAGCGGATATACATTGCAGAAACGTCCGATAACTGTTCCAGGATTTAATACAGAGCCACATCCAACCTCTACATGATCTCCGAGCATTGCACCGAATTTCTTCAGACCTGTTTCAATCTTTTCATCACCATCTTTTACAACTACCAGTTTCTTATCTGATTTTACATTGGAACAGATGGAACCTGCACCCATATGAGATTTATAGCCAAGAACTGCATCACCTACATAATTGTAATGCGGAACCTGCACTTTGTTAAAGAGCACAGCATTTTTCAGCTCTGTAGAATTTCCTACAACAGCACCCTCACCTACGATTGCTTTGCCTCGAATAAATGCACAGTGACGTACTTCTGCTTCTTTTCCGATAATAACCGGTCCATTAATGCAGGCTGTCGGCGCTACCTTGGCACTTTTTGCAATCCATACATCTTCTGAAGGATGGTCGTATTCTTCTTCACTTAAAGTCTGTCCAAGTTTCAGGATGAAATCACCGATTTCAGGTAATACTTCCCATGGATATGTTTTTCCTTCAAACAGATCTTTTGCGATAGTTTCATTAAGATCCAGAAGATTTGCAATTGTAAAATCTTTTAACATAATATTTTCCTCTTTTCTCATGCTATAATGACATTTTCTGTTATCTGTCACAAATACATACTACTTTTTATCAGCCGGCTTTCTGTAAGTATGAGGCCGGCTTGTTCTGCCAGATGTTTTCGTTCCTGTTTTTGCAGTTGAATTCTTATAGTTGACTGCTGCCGCATCAAAGAACTGCCGCAGATATGGCTGGATGTTGCTGTCTTCTACCTGTTTGGTACGAAGGCGCACAAAATGCTCCAGTTTATCCATGTATTCCTGCTCTGTAATACTTCCCTCTGCTACGTAATTGAGACCTTTTTCCCAGCTTGCAGTCAGTTCCGGGTTCAGAAGCTGTCTGATGGAACAGTTTACCACATCAAAGATCATCTCTCCCAGAAGGGTTGGAGTTATCACCTGGGTTTTCTTGTTTAGTGCCAGATATTTTATATTGAACAGTTTTTTCAGGATTTCTGCCCTGGTGGCACTGGTGCCGATTCCACAGCTTTTGATCTGAGCACGGAGTTCTTCGTCTTCAATAAGCTGTCCGGCATTCTCCATTGCAAGGATCATAGAACCGGAATTATAACGTTTTGGCGGCGATGTCTCACCCTCCTTGATACTCAGGTTATCCACGGAAAGTATATCACCTTTTTTCAGGTTCTGCAATGCAGCCAGAAGTCTGGTATCGCATGCCATATCCTCTGAGGAATTGTCTGATCCGTTCTTTCCGTTATCTGAATCTGCAGCCTCACTTTCTGTATTCCCTGCTGCACCGGTTCTGCTTCTGCCATTCATAGCATCTGCAGCCTTCCTCTTTGCAAAAGAGTTCGTGGCTACTTTTAAATATCCCTCATCCAGCAGTACTTTAAATGAGGAAAAAAAGCTTTCACCCTGGATTTTCGTCACAAGACTGACTTTTTGATATATAGCAGGCAGATAGAAAATACATACAAATCTTCTGACAATAGTCTCATATACGCGCTGCGCAGTAAGGGATACACTCTTTAACGCATTTAATCCCTGGCCAGTCGGTACAATAGCATAGTGATCAGTAATCTGTTTATCATTGACATATCGGGTTTTTGCCAGATTTTTGTAATTGCCCTGTTCAATAATGTGCTGTGCGATTTCTGCTGTATGTTCATAATTACGCAGTCCTGAAATGTTTTTATAAATTTCCTTTGCTGCCGCAGTTGACAACACACGTGCATCTGTTCTCGGATAAGTAACTAACTTCTTCTCATACAGTTCCTGTACAATTTTCAATGTCTCATCCGGACTTATTTTGAACAGCTTAGAGCAAACATTCTGAAGCTCCGCCAGGTTAAATAAAAGCGGCGGATTCTTATTCTCTTTTTTTCGTTCTACTTTGTCTACCATACACTGCAGAGGCTGGTTTACAGATAATTCCTGAATCAATTTCTCTGCATATACTTTCTCTTTGAAACCGTTCTCTTTATACAGATAAGGAGTCTGAAAGTATTTGCTGCCTTCAACAGCTCTCCATTCTCCCTCAAAATTTTCTCCCTCAAGGGCAATACTGCTGAGCACGCGGTAAAACGGAGTTTTCACAAACGCCCGTATCTCACGCTCTCTTCGCACTACCATTCCAAGTACGCAGGTCATTACGCGTCCTACGGAAATGGCCTGATATTTTGTATTTAAATAATTTGACACACTGTTTCCATAACGCAATGTGAGTACACGGGAAAAATTAATTCCCATGAGATAGTCTTCTTTCGCCCGAAGATATGCCGAAGCAGAAAGATTATCATAAGATGACAGATCTTTTGCCTCTCTGATTCCTCGCATGATTTCTTCTTCTGTCTGAGAGTCGATCCAGACTCTCTTTTCTTTTTTTCCATGAACGCCTGCCATCTGTGCAACCAGACGATAGATATATTCTCCCTCACGTCCGGAGTCAGTACACACATAAATAGTGTCCACATCTTCACGGTTGAGCAGTCCCTTTACAATCTCGAACTGCTTCTGTACACCAGGGATTACTTCATATTTAAATTCGCGCGGCAAAAAAGGCAGGGTATCTAAACTCCACCTTTTATATTTGATATCATATTTTTCCGGGTAGCTCATGGTGACCAGGTGTCCCACACACCAGGTCACCACGCTGTCCTGAGATTCCAGGTAGCCATCCCGTCTTTGTCCGTTGATTTTCAAAGCTTTTGCGAATTCCTGTGCCACACTGGGCTTTTCTGCTATGTATAAAGCTTTTGACATATTATTTATCTGCACTCATCTTTCTAAGCGGCCATGCCAGCAGGAGAGCACCGCCTACCATATTTCCTAATGTTACTACTACCATGCTCTTAATCATGGCGCCAATGGATAATCCCGGTACCAGACAGTATGCAGTAACAAAGATTCCCATGTTTGCGATGCAGTGCTCAAATCCACTTACAACGAAACCTGAGATACACATGGTAATCATCAGGAATCTTCCTGCATCACTTTTTAATTTCATACCACAAAGTACACCGAGACATACAAAGAAGTTACAAAGCACTGCTCTGAAAAACATCTGTCCAAGCGGAATACTCAGTTTATTTCCAATAAATCCTGCAAAATAATCTGCAGTTCCGGATGCTCCTGCCCATACAAAAAGCAGTGCAAAAATAGCACATCCTACAAAGTTTCCAAGGTAGCTCACGCCCCATACCTTACCTGCTTCTTTCCAGCTTACCTGCTTGTCAAAGGCTCCGAACGCCATTACCATATTATTACCGGTAAAAAGTTCGCCGCCTACGAAGCTGATCAGAAGCACTGCAATGGAGAATACTAATGCCCCCACAAATTTTCCCCATTCAGGCATGGTCTTGGAGAATACGTTTCCAACTACATTACTGTAGATCATAGCCACATCAATAAAAAATCCCGCCATGACCGCACGTATAAAGTACTTGAAAAAATTGGTATTCACCAGGTTACTCTTGGCTTTCGCCGCGTTTGACACTTTCTGTACATCTTCGTAATTCATAACTACACCTCCGCAATGTATTTTATTGAGAACATTATATCATTTTAATGTCTGTTCTACAACCAAAATCGTCGAACAATTCCGAAATTTTTTATACAGATTTGTAATTATGTACAATTATGCGCAAAGATTTTTTAGTTTAATTCGTTTAACTCTACTGTTATATGCTCAATTTTAAAATTATACAGACATATTAAGTTAAAGCTGAACTTTTTTTCTTATTCAAACACAACTGCCTTATCCTGTGGATCTGTCACATATCCAATAATGCCGCCAAAGATATCCATACCAGAAAGTTCTTCTGCAAGGGCATCAGCTTCTTCTGATGGCACTGCAAGCAGAAGTCCGCCGGATGTTTGTGGGTCGAATACCAGGTCTTCTATCCAGAGTTCTTTGATCTCGCTTCGCACTTCACTGCCTGCAAAATCACGATTTCTGTATGCACCCTCTGGAATCAGGCCCATCTGTGCGTATTCTTCTACTCCCTCGATGATTGGAAGTTTCTCAGACTGGATCACCAGAGTCTTGTGGCTGCCTTTTGCCATCTCCAGACTGTGTCCTGCGAGGCTGAAACCGGTTACGTCAGTGCAGCTGTGGATCGTATATTTGGATGCGATCTCTGCTGCATATTTATTCAGTTTCGCCATGATCTTCTGTACTCTCCCGATTTCCTCCTGAGTTGCCATCTCTGCTTTGATGGCTGTGTTGAGGATTCCACACCCCAGTGGTTTTGTGAGAATGAGGATGTCGCCTGCTTCCGCGCCGTAGTTCTTCCACATTTTGTCCGGATGCACGTATCCTGTTACGCAGAGTCCATATTTCGGTTCTTTGTCATTGATAGTATGGCCACCTGCAAGAACTGCTCCGGCTTCCATGACCTTGTCCGCACCTCCGCGCAGGATCTGTTCCAGCACCTCCGGGCCAAGGCAGTTTGGAAATGCCACGACATTTAATGCCAGTTTGGGAATACCACCCATTGCGTAGACATCACTCAGTGCATTGGCCGCTGCGATCTGCCCGTACATGTACGGGTCATCTACTACAGGCGGGAAGAAATCTACAGTGTGGATCATTGCCAGTTCGTCGTTGATTTTGTATACTGCTGCATCGTCTGATGTTTCCGGACCTACCAGAAGCATCGGATCTGTAAATTTC
>CAJLTE010000141.1 GCA_905209435.1 uncultured Blautia sp.
GTGAGAATCCGGCAAATGACCATTTGAAAATCAAACGGCCATTGCCGGAATTACCAGCCGAAGAAGAAAAAGAGGCACAGCCGACAGACGTTCCGGCAGAAGAGATAGAGACTGAGCTGAGTATTCCAGAGCAGAATTATCAGTTTGTGATGAAGCTGGCAGGAGAGGTTTTACGGGGAGAAGTAGATTCCAAAACCTTTGAAGCAGGGGCAGGATTCATGCCCCTTACGATTGAGCAGATTGGTGATAACTATATTGCAATTTCTCATTACTATGAGCAAAACGGAGATGCCATGGCAGATCCGGATATGGAATTTGCTTATGATAATGACAGGAAAACGCTTCAGGCAAGAACTTATCAACAGGACGCATTACAAAGATACGATGAAGTCTATGGTAATGATGGCTATAATGAGCAACTGGAAGAAGAATTAAACCTGTTTGCACACCAGTGGTTCCAGACAATCGAGCAGCAGGGATATGTTCCGGTACAGGAAGCAGTCGAACTTGAAGATGTCGTATTACCAGCCGAAAAAGAAAATACTCTGGAATTAGCACCTTCCTGGGAGCAAGGCAAACCTGCGAAGAAAATGCAGAGATATGATCTGTATCCGGAAGTTTCCGGGCAAAACAGACACCAGTATCAGATTACAGAGGAGACACCGGAGTATGGTTCAGCCAAAGAAAAATTCCGGGCGAATATCGCAGCCATTCAACTTCTGAAGAAATGTGAAATGGAACATCGTTATGCAACACCGGAAGAACAGGAAATACTGGCAAAATATGTTGGTTGGGGTGGTCTGTCCGATGCATTTGATCCAAAGAAATCTGCATGGGCAGACGAATATCTGGAATTGCAGACCATACTAAGTGAAGAAGAATACGAATCGGCAAGAGAATCAACACTGACAGCGTTCTATACCCCGCCGATTGTAATCAAGAGTATGTATCAGGCATTGGAAAATATGGGACTAAAGAGTGGAAATATTCTGGAACCGAGTTGCGGTGTGGGAAACTTTATCGGCATGAAATCGGAATCTCTTTCGGATTGTAAGATATATGGTGTGGAACTAGATTCTGTTTCCGGAAGAATTGCTACACAGCTTTATCAGAAATCAAAAATAGCAGTAGAGGGATATGAAAAAGCAAATCTCCCGGACAGCTTTTTTGACGTTGCAGTTGGAAATGTACCGTTTGGAGAGTTCAAATTATTTGACAACAGGTATGACAGATATAATTTTTTCATTCACGATTATTTCTTTGCAAAGACATTGGACAAGGTAAGACCGGGCGGTGTGATTGCATTTATCACATCATCGGGAACCATGGATAAGAAAAATCCATATGTCAGAAGATACCTGGCACAGAGAGCAGAATTGATCGGTGCGATCCGTCTGCCGAATGATACCTTTACCAAAAACGCAGGAACGAAAGTAACATCAGATATTATATTCCTCCAGAAGCGTGACCATATGATACTGGAGGAACCGGACTGGGTATATCTGGATTATGATGACAACGGCATTGAGCAGAATCGCTATTATGTGCGGCACCCGGAAATGATACTGGGAGAAATGGTCATGGAATCCGGTCCGTATGGCATGAGAAGCACTTGCAGACCGTATGAGGGAAGAGAACTGTCAGAACTTCTATCAGTTGCAGTTGAAGCATTAAAGGGTACGATTGAAGAAGTGGAACTTGAGGAATTGATAGAGGAAGAAGATCATACGATTCCTGCAGATCCATTGGTAAATAATTATTCTTATACATTGGTAGATGGAAAGCTTTATTATCGGGAAAATAGCCGTATGAAGCCTGTGAGTCTGCCAATGACGGGAACAAATCGTGTGAAGGGCATGATTGCGATACGGGATTGTGCAAGAGAACTGATTAGGTATCAGACAGAAGGATATTCCGATGAAATAATTGAAGGACAACAGAAGGAATTGAACCGTTTGTATGACCTCTTCCGCAGCAAATACGGACTCTTAAATGATCGTGCCAATATGCGTGTATTTGCAGACGATAACAGTTATCCGTTGCTGAGTTCGCTGGAGATTCTTGCAGAAGACGGAACCCTGGAACGAAAAGCAGATATGTTTTCTAAGCGGACGATCAAAGCACATGAGGCAGTGACCAGTGTGGATACTGCCAGTGAAGCACTGTCGATTTCTCTTGCAGAAAAAGCGAAGGTAGACATGGATTTCATGTCGGAACTGACAGGGAAATCAGAAGAAGAACTGGAACGGGAGTTGTCTGGTGTTGTCTTCCGTTTACCGGAAAGTGGCACAGAGAATCCAAAGTATGTTTCCGAAGACGAATACCTGTCAGGAAATGTCAGAGAGAAGCTGAAAGTAGCGGAACTTACTGCACAGTCAGATGCAAGGTATCAGGTCAATGTGACTGCACTGCAGAACGTACAGCCAAAGGATTTAAGTGCTTCAGAAATCAATATCCGGTTGGGGACAACATGGCTCCCGGAGAGTGATGTTGAAGATTTTATGTTCCAGTTATTGAACACACCTAATTATATGCAATGGAGAATAAAAGTCCATTTTTCCAAATATACGGGAGAATGGCAGGTAGAGGGAAGAAGTCTGGATAAGGGAAATGTAAAGGCGAACAATACCTATGGAACAACAAGAGCAAATGCCTATCGTATTATCGAAGATACCCTGAATCTGAGAGATGTCCGTATTTACGATTATGTAGAGGACGAGGACGGAAAGAAAAAAGCCATTTTAAATAAGAAAGAAACTGCCATCGCACAGGGAAAACAAGATCTGATCAAGCAGGCATTCCAGGATTGGATATGGAAAGATCCGGAGCGCAGGCAGAGACTTACAGATTATTATAATGAAAATTTCAATGCAATCCGTCCAAGAGAGTATGACGGAAGCCATCTGAACTTTTACGGAATGAATCCGGAAATCCGGTTGCGGGAGCATCAGAAAAATGGTGTCGCAAGAATCTTATACGGTGGAAATACACTGCTTGCTTATGTAGTTGGAGCAGGAAAGACTTATACGATGGTTGCAGCGGCAATGGAAAGTAAACGACTGGGACTTTGTCATAAGTCCATGATTGTTGTACCAAATCATATTATTGAGCAGTTTGCAGCCGAATGGTTACAGCTTTATCCGGCAGCAAATTTACTGGTAGCAACCAAGAAAGATTTTGAAACCAAAAACAGAAAACGATTCTGTGCCAGAATTGCTACCAGTGATGTAGATGCGGTAATCATCGGGCATAGTCAATTCGAAAAAATTCCACTGAGCATTGAGCGTCAGCAAAATACAATCCGCAGTCAGATTGAGGAACTGGTGCAGGGAATTACAGAGGAAAAAGCAAGGAATGGAAATAAATTTACAATCAAGCAGTTGGAAAAGACGAAGAAGTCATTGCTTGTCCGATTGGAAAAACTGAATGACCAGAGTAAAAAAGACCAGGTGATCAATTTTGAAGAACTGGGAATTGACCGCTTATTTGTCGATGAGGCGGACGGATACAAGAATTTGTATATATATACGAAAATGAGAAATGTAGCAGGTATCGCTCAGACAGAAGCGTTGAAGTCCTCTGATATGTTTATGAAATGCCAGTACCTTGACGAACTGACTGGAGGGAAAGGTGTAGTATTCGCTACAGGAACACCAGTCAGTAACAGTATGGTGGAACTATATACCATGCAGAGATATTTGCAGCACCACACATTGGTGGAACATAACTTACAGCATTTTGACGCATGGGCATCCACTTTCGGAGAAACAGTGACAGCAATCGAGCTTGCTCCGGAAGGGACAGGCTACCGTCTGAAAACGAGATTTGCAAAGTTTTATAATCTTCCGGAGCTTATGCAGATGTTCCGGGAGGTGGCAGATATTCAGACTGCTGACATGCTGAATCTTCCAGTACCAGAAGCAGAATATCGGGTTGTATCTGTAAAACCAAGCGAAATGCAGCGTGAAATGGTTGTAGAACTGGGAGAACGTGCGGAGCGTGTAAGGGAAGGACTGGTCAATGCCACCGAAGATAATATGCTTCTGATTACTAATGACGGAAGAAAACTTGCACTGGATCAGAGAATGATGAATGACCTGTTGCCAGATTACCCGGAGAGTAAAGTCAATGCGTGTGTAGAGGAAGTCTATAACTTCTGGGAGCAAGGGCAGGAAAAGAGATTGACGCAGTTGGTATTTTGTGATTTATCTACCCCGAAAACAGATGGAAGTTTCAGTGTTTACAACGATGTAAGGGACAAATTGATTGCCAAAGGGGTTCCGCCAGAGGAGATTGCATTTATTCATGATGCTAATACCGAAGTCCGGAAAAAAGAATTATTTTCAAAAGTGAGAAGAGGTGCTGTCCGTATTTTAATGGGCAGCACTTTTAAGATGGGTGCAGGTACGAATGTGCAGGATTTAATTATTGCAAGTCATGATCTGGACTGCCCATGGCGTCCGAGGGATCTGGAACAAAGAGCAGGACGAACCGTCCGGCAGGGAAACAAAAATCCGAAGGTAGATGTTGTCCGATATGTTACAGAAGGAACATTCGATGCGTATTTGTATCAGATTATAGAGAATAAGCAAAAATTCATTTCTCAAATCATGACCAGTAAAAGTCCTGCAAGGTCAGTAGAGGATATTGATGAAGTGGCACTGTCGTATGCAGAAATCAAAGCCTTAGCTGTTGGAAATCCGTATATAAAAGAGAAGATGGATCTGGATATTCAGGTATCAAAGCTTCAACTATTGAAGCAGAGCTTTCTTAGTCAGAAGTATGAAATGGAAGATAAAGCAGTGCGATATTTCCCAAATGAGATCAGGCAGTGTGAACAACGAATTGCGGATTATGAATCAGATATTGCGCTGGCAAAGGAAAATACGCCGCCAGACCGAGAGACATTTCCAGAAATGCAGATCCATGATGTGGTATATACAGAAAAGAAAGAAGCAGGTCAGGCAATCATAGAAGCGTGTAAAGCAATGAAATCGGCAGATGCAGTGCTGATTGGAAGGTATCGTGGTTTTCCAATGAAGTTGTCTTATGATTCTTTTCAGAAGGTGTTTGTAATCTCCATGTATGGAAAACAAGTGTACCATGTACCGCTTGGAACAGATATTCATGGTAATATCACACGTCTGGATAATAAGATTCAGGAACTGCCAGACAAGATGTTACGGTGTCAGGACAAGTTGGAAAACCTCAAGGTGCAGCTGGAGAATGCCAAAGAGGAAGCACAGAAAGAGTTTCCGCAGGAAGAAGAACTGGCAGAAAAGATAGCAAGACTTGGAGAATTAAATGTACTTCTGGATATGGATAAGAAAGATCAGGTGCTGTTGGACGATGGAGAAGGAGTGGAGATAGAACCGGAACAAAAGAAAAAAGAACATGAGCGATAGAAAGGATTCAGTCTGCCAGAGGGGTTCTGGCAGACTGAATGTAAAAATCGCACAGTCGTTTTCTCCTGAGAAAGTTGTTATAGTTAGCAAAAAGAACAGGAGGAAGTAGAGCATGAAATCATTATTTGCAAACGAAGAAATCATTTTACCGTCATGGCTAAAGATATTAATGGAAACAATAGACAGTGAGACAATCCAGAAACTATCTGAGAATCAAGAATATCGGAAAATGCAGATAAGAAGAAAAGAGTTGTTAGAACATTATCCGATTATAGAAAAAGTCATAGACGATGAAGGAAAGGTATCCATATCAGAACAGGAGCATAAAGCACTTTTGGAGTATTTTCTGGTTAAGGATCGTATGGAAAATGAAGAACGTCTGTATCATTATCTGTATGGACATATCCATTGCTATGAATATATGAAAAAGATTGGGGTGATAAAGCATGAAAATCAGTGATTTTGATATTTATCATTTGCCACCTTTGATGGGAAGTTTTGTGGATTTTATTGAAGATAAATGTAGAAAACTTCTGGAAGAATCCCCACAGTTTACTGAATTGATGAGAGAAGATCATGAGCTATTGGATAAATACTGGTTTCTTAATACAATCACTGATACCAATGGAGTTACAAATGCACTGAATCTGAGTTATGAAGAAACAAAAGCATTACAAAGATTTTGTACAGTAGAAGAAGATATTAACTGTTGGCAACGGTTACAAATGTATCTGTTAGGTATGGAACATGCCATGGAATTGTTGGAATTATTGAAGATAGGAAGAACTTGTAAAGGGGATAAAATTATGTTAAGCTCTTATAAACAAACGGGAAATAAGGAAGATACGGAAAAAGAAAGAGGTGATACTATGGCAGAGAATAATACAAAAG
>CAJLTE010000142.1 GCA_905209435.1 uncultured Blautia sp.
ACTGCTTATTGCTTTTCGCAATTGAAGCAGGGGACTTACTTGATTTGGTTAAATATTCTAACATTATTTCTGCTTCTTCATGAAGTCTTCATATAATGGAGACATGCTTCTTAAGTGCGCTACGATTTCTTTCAGTTTGTCTACTACGAAATCTACATCTTCCATAGATGTCTCTTCACTGAGAGTCATACGCAGAGAGCCATGTGCGATCTCATGCGGCAGGCCAATTGCCAGGAGTACATGAGATGGATCAAGAGATCCTGATGTACAGGCAGATCCGCTGGATGCACAGATTCCGTAATTGTCAAGCATCAGCAGAAGTGATTCACCCTCTACAAACTGGAAGCTGACATTTACGTTATTCGGAAGACGTTTTACACGATCACCATTTACTTTTACGTAAGGAATTTCTGTCTCAATTCTGTGGATCAGGTGATCTCTGATAGCAATTTCCTTCTCTGTACGTTCTTTCATTGAAGCATTCGCACGTGCTGCTGCTGCACCGTATCCAACGATTCCCGGCACATTTTCTGTACCTGCACGACGTTTACGTTCCTGTGCACCACCATGTACAAATGAGCGGATCTTTACACCTTTACGGATATAAAGGAAACCGATTCCTTTTGGTCCGTTGATCTTATGTCCGCTGGAGCTCAACATATCGATGTTACATTCATCTACATTGATCGGAACCTGACCAAATGCCTGAACAGCATCTGTATGGAAAAGAACACCATGCTCTTTTGCAATACGTCCGATTTCTTTAATTGGCTGAATAGAACCAATCTCATTGTTTGCGAACATTACGGAGATCAGGATTGTCTCAGGTGTGATGGCTTTCTCAAGTTCATCCAGTTTCACAATACCATTCTCGTCTACATCTACATATGTGATTTTTGCACCGCGTTTTTCCAGATATTCACATGTATGAAGAATTGCGTGATGCTCGATCTTAGTTGTAATAATGTGGTTTCCTTTTGCTTTATATGCCTCAAAAGTAGCTTTCAGAGCCCAGTTATCAGACTCAGAACCGCCGGCTGTGAAATAAATCTCTTCTTTCTTAGCACCAAGAACTTCAGCAATCTGCTCTCTTCCCTTTGTCACTGCTTCTTTGCTCTTGCCTGCAAAATCATAAATACTGGATGGATTGCCATAAAATTCTGAAAAATATGGCAGCATTGCCTGGACAACCTCCGGTGCTGTTTTAGTTGTTGCTGCATTGTCCAGATAAATCATTTTTCCCATTTTCTTGTCCTCCTGTTTTATTTAAGTATGTCCGACACAGATTCTTTTGTGTTCAGACCTGCTGTTTTTTCTTCATGTACTCTTCTGCTTTCTTCGATCAGCTGACCAAGCATCAGGGTATCCACAGCATTGGTAATGCTGTCGTTAATTCTTTTCCAGACGAGTTTTGCCACACATACATCACTGCCGTGACAGGTTCCGTCATTCTCAATCCCAGGACAGGCTGCTGCTTCCAGGCTGCCTTCCAGCACACGCAGGACTTCACCGACTGAGATTTCATCTGCCGGCTTGCCAAGCTGGTAACCGCCATAAGCACCTCTGCTGCTTTTTACCAGACCCGCTTTCTTAAGCATGGCCATAAGCTGTTCAAGATAGCTTGTGGAAATATCCTGTCTCTCCGCAATACTCTGCAAAGACACTGCCTCATTTTCGCTGTGTAATCCCAGATCGATCAGTGCTTTCAGACCATAACGCGCTCTTGTTGACAGTTTCATTTTCTCACCTCGTTTTTAATTCCCAGTGTTTCCCTCGGATTTTCATGATTACTTTACCAGAAACTGTTAGTTCTGTCAAGGCTGTTTTAGACATATATTGACGTAAAAGCGTTAGTAAATGTTTCTGACGCATTCAAAAAAGTTCAGGAGCTTTATCATGTCAAAAAAGCTTTTTATCAGGGGAACTTTGCTGCTTACTGTCACAGGTCTGCTCAGCAGACTTATTGGTTTCTTTTACAGAATATTCCTTTCTCATACAATTGGTGCGCACGGACTTGGAATTTTCCAGCTGGTGCTTCCCCTGCAGCTGCTTGCAATGTCCGTCTGCGCTTCAGGTATCCAGACTGCCATTTCCCGTCTGACTGCCTCCGAAACTGCAAAGGAGCATTCTGACCGCGCAGGGGATTACTTTGTTGCAGGAACTGCATTTTCAGTAATTGTTTCCTGTCTGTTTGCATGGTTTTTCTATACTTATGCTGATTTCTGGGCTCTCCGGATTTTAAAAGAGCCGCAGACTGCTGGTCTGGTACAGCTGCTTTCTTTCAGTATTCCCTTAAGTACTTTTCACTCCTGTGTAAACAGCTATTACTTCGGAAGAAAACAGGCCGGATTTCCTGCAGGGCTGCAGCTTCTGGAACAGATTTTCCGCGTAGGAGGATGTTATCTGCTCTATCTTATCTCCGTTTCCCAGAACCAAACTATCACTCCACTTATCGCTGTTGGCGGTAATCTTATAGGAGAAGCTGCTGTTACTTTTATTTCTCTGTTTACTGTAAGTATGCATTTTCGCAAAACACATTATACTTTTTTACATATAAAAAAAACAAATCAGATCTTCAAAAATATTTTTCAGATTTCTGCTCCGCTTACACTGAATAAACTCCTTCTGACTGTTCTCAGCAGCGCAGAAGTGATTATGATTCCTGCAAGGCTGCAGATGTCCGGACTTGATTCCACAGATGCTCTAAGCATTTACGGTGTTTTTACAGGAATGGCACTGCCTCTCATCCTGTTCCCTGCAACTGTTACAAACTCTGCTGCAGTAATGCTTCTGCCATCTATCACGGAGCTTCAGACACTCGGATATCAAAAACGCATCCGATATGTGATTGGTGAAATTTTCAGATACTGTCTATTACTTGGTGGTTTCTGTATGGTTGTTTTTTTGTTTATGGGTGATTTCCTGGGAGTTTTTCTATTTCACAGTGAAACTGCCGGTACTTACATTCAAACAATGTCGTATATCTGTCCTTTTTTATATCTGAATACGACTCTGAACAGTGTGCTGAACGGGCTTGGCAAATCCGGTACTTGTCTGATACATAGTATCATCAGTATCTGTATACGCGTCGGCTTTGTATTCTTTGCAATTCCACAGTTTGGTATACGCGGATATCTGTACGGGATCCTGTGCAGTGAGCTGATCCTGACAATTCTGCATATCCGTGCATTGTCCGAAAAATATTTTCCCTATCGACATTCGGATGATAATGGTTTATAATTAATGCCGAAAAAGCAACACAAAAAGACACAAAGGAGATACAACCATGGGATTCGATTTTATCAAAAAATTACCAACCCCTGAAGAAATTCGCAATCAGTATCCCATTGATGCTGAAATTCAGGCCATTAAAGATGCAAGAGATAAGGAACTGCGTGATGTATTTACCGGAAAATCCGATAAATTCCTTGCTATCATCGGTCCTTGTTCAGCAGACAACGAAGATGCAGTTCTGGATTACCTTACCAGATTACGCAATGTTCAGGAAAAAATAGCTGACAAGGTTCTGATTGTTCCGCGTGTTTATACAAACAAACCGAGAACAACAGGAGAGGGCTATAAGGGTATGGTTCATCAGCCGGATCCCGAAAAACAGCCGAACCTTCTTGCCGGACTTATCGCAATCCGTAAGATGCACATCCATGCTATCCAGACAAGCGGAATGACATGCGCAGATGAGATGCTCTATCCTGAGAACTATCGCTATCTGTCCGATCTGCTTTCTTATGTAGCAGTAGGTGCACGTTCTGTTGAGGATCAGCAGCACCGTCTTACTGTCAGCGGTATGGAAGTTCCTGCAGGTATGAAAAACCCGACCAGTGGTGACCTTGCAGTTATGCTTAACTCTGTTGTTGCAGCTCAGGGCGGACATCGTTTTATTTACAGAAGCTGGGAAGTAGAGACAACAGGAAATGAGCTTGCACACACAATTCTTCGCGGTGCCGTAAACAAACACGGGGAAGCTATTCCGAATTATCACTACGAAGATCTTCGTCTTCTCTGGGAGAAATATCAGGAAAAGAACCTTAAGAATCCGGCTGTTATTGTTGATACTAACCACTCCAACTCTAATAAACAGTATGACCAGCAGGTTCGTATTGCAAAAGAAGTTCTTCACAGCCGTATAGTAGATCCTGAACTTCATACTCTGGTTAAGGGTCTTATGATCGAGAGCTACATTGAACCTGGAAACCAGAAGATCGGATGTGATCATGTCTATGGTAAATCCATTACAGACCCATGTCTTGGATGGGAAGAGTCTGAACGTCTTCTGTATACAATTGCTGAAATGTGCTAATTTCTATGACAAAAAAGCTTCTGTCATGTCAGTTATAAACTGCACGATAGAAGCTTTTATTATTTATCCGTGATTTAATGACGGGGATGTGTTTTCATATACACATCTCTCATTTTATTCATGTTCATACCAAGATATATCTGAGTAGTAGAAATATCCGAATGTCCAAGCATTTCCTGCACGCTTCTGATATCTGCACCGTTCTGCAGCATATGTACAGCAAAAGAATGTCTCAGTGTATGAGGTGCAATATCTCTCTTAATTCCGGCACCATCAGCATATCCCTTCAATACTTTCCAGAAGCCCTGACGGCTCATGGCTTTTCCTGAACAGTTCGTAAACAATGCTGTTTCTTTATCATCTTTTACAAAAACAGTTCTGCCTCTCTCCAGATATCGTTCCATAGCTTTCTTGCATGGGATTCCGATTGGAATAATACGTTCTTTACCATTCTCCTGACAAACAACATAGCCAAACTGAAGATTCACGTCAAAAATCTGCAGATGCAGCATCTCACTTACACGCATGCCTGTTGCATACAGTAATTCCAGCATTGCAGAATCTCTGACCCCTTTCGCAGTATCCAGATTCGGCTGCTGAAGCAATTTGTCCACTTCTTCAATCGTAAGTATCTCCGGTGCCTTCTTCTCCACTTTCGGCGGCTTCAGATTCTCTGCCGGATCCTTTGCAATTACGCCTTCTTTCCACAGATACTGGAAGAAAGCTCTCATGGATGCAACACTCCTGGAAATAGATGAAGACGCAAATTTCTCACGTTCCATATAGCTTATATACCCTTCAAGCTCAAGTTCTTTCACATCGTTACAGTTTCTGATTCCCCGTTCTTCCAGGAACTCTGCCATCTTCTTGAGATCTCTCTGATAAGATATCTCTGTATTTGCCGATGTTTTCTTTATATTATGCAGGTATGTAATAAATTCTCTTATTTCAATATCCATATTTCTACACTTCCCGCTCCCTCTTCTTATTATGTATGATACCTCGTCCACTGTTCATTTCATGATCAGCAACACGCTCCGCAAATTCTTCTAAAATGTATATGTATTATACTGTTTATTTTACATAAAATCAAACCCTTTTTTCGACGAAAACCTTGCTATTTGGGGCTTTTTCGACGACAAATACTATATGTCGAACATTTTATGACAACCAATACTAAATATAGTAAATGTGTATTTTAAAAAATTTTTATATATTCCAATATTTTGTTGATAACCCACGGATTCACAAAGCATTCTGCAAGAATGCCCAACAGATATCCACCCGCTGCAATACACATTCTGCCTATATATGTGCCGGCTTTCTGAGAAAGTATCCCTCGGTTTCTCCAGATTTCTGCTGACATTTCCCATTCCTGTTCCATAGAATATAGCCAGACAGGGATATAAAACAGATATTGCGGGATTAACAGGCCCATTCCGATCACTCCACCGGCAAATCCAAACTCAAGTATGGATGCTGCCATGATCATACCTGTATATAATCCTGAAAGCAACAATGTGAGCACAGCAAGCGGTGCACCAAAAACAGAAAAACCACAGATTACATTCAGCAGATAATAACATCCTCTGTATTTTAGTATTTCTGTCAGATATTCTGTGCCGGATATATTCTTTCCCGCAAATGTACTCAGAAAATATATGGATGTCCAGGTTTTCTGCCGCCACTTCATTTTCCAGATCAGATTTGGTATCAGGTTTCCTGCAAGGAATCCCAGCAGAAACAGAATCAAAGCCGGAAACTTTCTTTTTTGTCTTATAATCATAGCATCACCCTGTATCAGTTTACTTGTACTTTGCGAAAAGTATTCCAGTTATACAGGAAATTCATCAGAACTTCCTATTATGCAAAAAAGAATCCTGCAAGCAGGATTCTCCGCCTGCGGCGGGTCGCTCCA
>CAJLTE010000143.1 GCA_905209435.1 uncultured Blautia sp.
TGCCCATGCCGCCATATCCGATCAGTCCGTAAACTACTTTGTTTTCCCTCATTTTGAACCTCCATCGTAAAAACAGCGGCTGATGAACACCATCAGCCGCTATCGCTTTTACTTACTTAATTCTTCGTTGATTTCTTTAAGAATCTGGTCACCGCCCTGACTCTTCCAGTTCTCAACAAAAGTGTCGAATTCGCTGATATCTGCTTTTCCCATAACGATTTTTGAGAATGTTTCTTCTTCCATTTTCTTCAGATTGGCCCATTTTGTTTCCATGGTTTCTGTCTGACCGTTATATGCATTGTAAACCGGTACATATTTCTCATTTACAGAAGGAGCATCTCCAACCAGGATGGCCACAAGTCTCGGAAGGTTGTTTTTGGCAATATCACTGTCCAGATTCCATTTATCCAGGCTGAAGTCATCGTAAGGCTCTTTTTTCAGTTTTTTAACTGCTTCCATATCACTCTTTAACAGTATGTGTGTTGAGAAGTCAACATCATCCATGGTGATTTCTCCGGCAAGATATTTGGTCAGCACATCATAAGACACTTCAATTTCATCTGCATTGTCATAGGTGTTGTACAGAGGATAGAAGTCCGAAGTAGCCATCTCTGTGGTAGAAACACCTTCGTCTACCCATTTCTGCTGATTTTTGATCAGGTAATTGACAATCTTAAATGCAGCTTCCGGATTCTTGCATGCTTTGCTTGCTACTACATATTGTGTTGTAGGCTCTGCCATATGAGTGTAATAGTTTCCATCCTCAGATAATGGTGTAAAGTATGCCTGCCAGTCTGCCGCACCTGCCAGTGTAGCATCTGCCACTGTGTAACCAGACCACCATGGTCCAAAGAAGATTCCAACCTTGCCGGCCAGAAGAGGTTCTTTACTGTCACTTCTTACAAGCATTTCCGGGTCGATCAGTTTATTTGTATACAGTTCTGAGATTTTTTCCAGTGCATCTCTGGTTTCCGGCTGGATAGAACCATACTCTACAGTTCCGTCCTCACCCTGCAGCCAGTACTGTGGGTATGACTGGAAGCTACTGAACAGCGGATCCAGTCCATACTGGTTTCCTCCGATTGCATTCATATGATCGGAATTACTCGGTCCGAGAATACCAATAGTATCATCCTCTCCATTTCCATCCGGATCCTGAGTAACAAACGCTTCTGCTACCTTTACCAGCTCATCCCATGTTCTCGGAGCCTCCAGTCCAAGTTTGTCCAGCCAGTCCTGACGGATCCACATTTCATTGATTTCACCTGCTGTTATGGCCGGAGCCGGAATCGCCATCAGTTCTCCATCTTCATTGGTGATACATTTCTGCAGTTCTTCACCGCCGGATTTCACATAGCTTTTCAGTGCATCTGAAGCATAATCATCAAAATATTTATCCAGTGGCTGGATCATATCGTATTTCAGAAGCGCTCTGTACTGTGTTGCATTTACGTTCATCAGCTCCGGAACGGTATTACTTCCGATACACAGATTCATTTTCTCTTCAAAGTCTGTGGATGATGCAACCCAGTCATATACAACTTCGATGTTAAGATCTTCTTTCAGAAAATCTATGTATGGATTATCGTCATAAGCCATTCCGTCCGGAAGCTTGGCATTCGGGTTCAGAGAACCACCAAGATGAACCGTTACGGTTTCCGGGTATTTGGACAGCGGCAGATCTTCTTTGGCTGTTCCTTCTGCCTCACTTACTGCCTCTTTCTGTGTGCTCTCTTCTGATTTTCCGCATCCTGCCAGTGAGGTAACGGCTAATGCCATTGCACTGGCAAATGCGATCAACTGTTTCTTTTTCATTCTTTTTCCTCCTTTTATCCTTTTACTGATCCCAGTGTAATACCCTCTACAAAATATCTTTGCAGGAACGGGTAAACGATCAGTACCGGTATCATAGCTATAAAGATTTTTGCAGAATCCAATGAAAGGTTATTTAATTTCATTGCCTGCGCAATCTGATCCACGTTCATCGTGGAATAATCCAGAGTTACTACCATCTGCTGAATGTAAGTCTGCAGCGGATAACTGCTCTGTCTTGTACTTAAAACCATTCCCTGGAAGAATTCATTCCAGTACATAACCATGGTGAACAGTGCAACTGTTGCAACCATAGGTTTTGCCAGCGGTACGTAGATAGATATCAGATTTCTCCAGGGGCCGCCGCCATCGACAAAACATGCTTCTTCCAGTTCTACTGGAAGATTTTTGAAAAAGTTTACTGCAAGGATTACATTGAATACCTGAAGTCCCGTTCCCAGTACCAGTCCAAAAATGTTATCCATCAGATTATAATTTTTCATGGTGATATACCACGGAACCGTACCTCCGTTGAATAACATGCAGAATACGAAGATCCACATAAAGATATCTCTCTTCGGGAACTGCTTTTTCGTTCTGGATAACGGAAATGCTGCCATAAGGATACATACCATACTGATTCCTGTTCCCAGTAAAACCCTTTTAATAGATACCAGAAAGGAACCAAAGAATGCGGTCTCTCCCATGATCTTCTTATAGGAGAGCAAGTTGAAGCCAACCGGCCAGAGAGCAACCTGTCCAGCATTGACTGCTTCCCTGCTGCTCAGGGATACACAGAGAACGTACCATACAGGTACAATACAGATCAAAGTAATCGCAATGAGAATCACTACATTTAAAATGTCAAAAAACTTTGATCCGAGACTTTTATTCTCAATCATAGTTACAACCTCCTAAAACAGTTTATAACCGGTAAATTTATCTGCCAGCCAGTAACCAACCGTAATCAACACAAGACTGATCACAGATTTGAATAATCCAACAGCTGTTGCCAGTGAATACTGGAGATTCTGCAAACCGGCTCTGTATACCCATGTGTCAATAATATCACCTGTTGAGTAAACCAGCGGGTTATACAGGTTATAAATCTGGTCGAATCCTGCATTCAGGACATTTCCAAGAGACAGGATAGCCAGAAGTGCTACTGTTGTTTTGATACCCGGTAAAGTTACATGCCAGATTCTTTTGAATCGTCCGCAGCCGTCTACTGCCGCAGCTTCGTACAACGATCCATCCACGCCAAGGATCGCCGCAAGATAAACGACTGTGTTATAACCGAATCCTTTCCAGATATCCGTACCGATTACCAGAGGCTGGAAAAGCTTTGCTTCGCCAAAGAAGTTGACCGCATCGCCTCCGAACAATCCTATGATCTGATTCACCGGTCCTGTATACCCGAAAATATTCAGCACGATCTTCGCGAGAATAACCCATGACAGAAAATACGGTAAATATACGATTGTCTGGATCGGACGTTTCAGTTTCTTCACTGCCAGTTCATTCAATAACAAAGCAAAGACCAGCGGGATAATAATATTTCCGATAATCTTGCCAACGGCAATGACAACTGTGTTACGTAAAACCTGTGTAATGTCACTCATCTGAAACATATACTCAAAATTAGCCAGGCCAACAAATTTTGAATGGAGAATGCCCTGTCCAGGATTGTAATCCTGAAAAGCCATAACAATTCCGAACATTGGAACAATGCTGAAAAAGAACAGCCACAGTAATGCAGGGATCAGCATAATGTAATAGTGTTTCACAAATCTTTTGATGTACATGAGTAAACCTCCCTTCCTTTATGGATAGTTTATCCTGTAATCATATTTTTCACTAGACGATATTGTTTCAGATTCCACAGTCTTTTTTTTAATTCAAAAAAAATGTCCGAATCAAATCGAACATTTTTTTAATCTGCCTGCATATTCTGTTGGCGTACATCCGTATTCCTTTGAAAATACCTTTGTGAAATAATAAAAATTGTCATATCCCAGATCCGATGCGATCTGGGTGATGTTTTCTGTTCCTTTTGCCATCTTCCGGGCAGCCGCCTGCATTTTTCTGCTGATCACATAGTTATGAAAGGTATCACCTGTTATCTCCTTAAATCTCGTGCTGAAATAACTTCTGCTCATTCCGATCTGTGTTGCTACCTCTTCTGACTTCAGATTTTCTTCTATATGCTCGTCTGTATACAGGATCACTCTTGCAAACATATAAATATCCTTTGTTTTATCAGTCTGCAGACACGTCTGATACAGATTCTCCTTCCAGTTTTTTACCCATTCCAGCATCTCGTCCACAGAAGATAAGGATGGAAATTCAAGTTCTTCTCCTGTGAGTTTCTGGAAGCTATGGAAACTTTTTATAAAAACCCTTTCAGCAGTCCGCAGCTCCACGCCCCGGGTTATCTCGCACAGTCTGTTGAACTCACAGTCATTAAAGATCCATCTGGTATTCGTCCACGCTTTTTCCAGCCTTTTCTGGAGTCCGGAATCCTCCTTCCGGGGTTCTTTTTTCGACTGATTTTCCTTATACTTTCTTTCTACAAGTTCCAGAATCTGGTCACACTCATCCCCATCAAAGCTTATTTTGGATATGTAATCCAGAGCTCCCAGTCTCAGGGCACTCTGCGCATAACGGAAATCTTCATACATGGAAAAGACTACAAATTTCACATCCGGATATTCCTTTTTGCATCTTTTCATCAGTTCAATTCCATCAATCTCCGGCATATCTATATCTGTAAATACAATATCCACCACGTTATCCTTCAGAAATTCCAGTGCTTTACGGCCATTCTGGACATTCCCCACAACTTCAAATCCATATTTACCCCAATCCATTATAGAAATCAAACCTTTTCTTGCCAGTTTATCATCATCTACAACCAATACCTTCATTTCTCCATACCCTCTTTTTCCGTCCCAGATCCTGTGATTTTGATTTTATTCCGAAGTTCTTCCTGTATCGGAATCAAAATTGTAATTTTGGTTCCATAGCCTTTTTTGCAATTAACAAACAGGTGCGTCTCTCCTTCATAAAAAGATTCCAGCATTGCTTTTACATATCGCAGACCGATTCCTCTGTTCCCATGCTGCATTTTTTTCACATCATAATCAAATGGTTCATTAATCTGATTGATCTCCTCCTGGGTCAGGCCATTACCGCTGTCCAATATGGTAATGATCGCCAGTCCCCTGATATTATCCTCAAAGACCTGTATGGTGATCTTTTCATCATCTCCAAGTCCATACCGTATCGCATTTTCTACCAACGGCTGCAGCAGCATCCGCACTGTTGGCTGTTCCAGATAGCGCCCTTCTTCCACATTCATCTCAATCACAAAATCATATCGCATCTGCTCCAGTGCAATATAATCTTTCACAATATCGATTTCTGTTCGAAGTGTTGTCTGCATTCCTTCTTTTCCAAGATTATACGACAGCAGTCTTTTTAAGCGCTGTACAAATTCCGTAATATTGTCCTGACGGCTCATTCTTGCCATCCACTGAACGGAATTTAACGTATTGAGCAGAAAATGTGGATTGATCTGGTACAGGAGCTTCTCATATTCCGTTCGCTGAATACTTTTTTCTTTTTCCACAACATCATCTATCAGGTTCCTGATCTGTTCCTTCATCTGTTCCACTTCGTGCATCAGGTCATCGAATTCCTTGATCTCATACTCCTGTTCCGCCTCTTGTAAAGATCCATTTCCCACCTGAATCATCTGTTTTTGAAATTGATTGAGGGGTTTGCATACCAACCGGTAAAGGTAAAAAACTGAACTGGAAAAAATACCAAAAGCTGCCAGGATGATAACCACTAACTTCAGTCTCCACATATTCATTTCTTTCTGATAGGTATTCTCCGGCAGTGCAATGGCATTGACATATCCGATGGAACTGCGATACGCCATGATTTTGTATCCTTCCTGATTTATCACAGCATATCCTTCTTTTTCCGGTAATTCCGACAAAAGCTTCTGTCCCCGGACGATCACCGGATTATTGCTGTACTGTACAATGCCATTTTCATCCAGTTCCATATAGGTATATGGCCATTTTTCTTTATTTAGTCGATCTGAAACACTCATATCCGGCTCCATTTCTGCATAAATATCCAGTACTCGTTTGTTTCCAAAGGAAACTCTCCGCATCACGGATAGTACCGGCGTCTCCTTGATTCCCAGATAGGATGCATGCATAGCCTGAATGATATTCTCGGCACCCACTATCACTTTAGAGATTGTCTGATATGACGGGTCCAGAACCCTGACGTTAAAATTCCCAATCAGTTCTTTTTGCTCTTTCGGATCGTAATATGCAATAC
>CAJLTE010000144.1 GCA_905209435.1 uncultured Blautia sp.
GCAGATCCATATAATAGAGAGTATAAGATCAATGATGACAAGACAGAGCTTTTAGAGGAAGAGATTGACCGTTTGACGGGGCTTTTTCATATGCCGAAGGAGTCCTCTTTACCTGGGGCCTGTCGCTTGTCTGCTGAGATTGATGTGACTTGGGCTGTGGCCAGAAGAGCGGAGCGTGATCTTGCGGCTGTAAGTGTAAAGTTTGGTTCTGACACAGGAAGCAAGAAATATATGAACCGTCTGGCAGACTATCTGTATGTGCTTGCACGCTATGAAGAAGCGAAGGCGGCAGGTCAGAAGATGGGTACGTCAGAGTCTTTAGAAACTGACGCATCTTCTGAAAATACGGAACTACATGCAAGTGGAACTGAGAAAGTGGCAGGAGGAAGCGTGAGCGTGGATACGAAAGTTGAAAATTCTCTCATATCTGGTACCTCTGATTCTGTAGACGAAGCTGTAATTCAGGCAGTACTGCGCCGCATGGGTATGCAGAATAAGATTACACTGGATGGAGCGAAGAAGCTGATCGGGAAAATCGAACAGGAAGCCCTTCGCCGCGGTAAGAAAGCAGTGATTGCAGTTTGCGGTCCGGAAGGAAATCCAATTGCCGTTCATGTAATGGACGGAGCATTTCTGGTAAGCTTTGATGTCGCTTTGAAAAAAGCTTATACTTCTGTTGCGGTGAAAATGTCCACCATGGAATTATCCAAACTGGCTCAGCCAGGCGGAACCTTTTATGGCGTAGATAAGATGGATGGTGGAAAAATCGTGATTTTCGGAGGCGGCGTGCCGCTGAAATCCGGAGATACGATTATCGGAGGTCTTGGTATAAGCGGAGGCACAGGAGAGGAAGATCACAGCCTGGCAGAATATGCATTGTCCGTATTACCGGAGATATTGTAGTTGGAATATAGTACAAGGATTATGACAGAGAAAGGCTATTTTTTCAGGAAAGAGAAAAAGCCTTTCTTTTTTTCGTAAGGAGCTTTTGAGACAGAAAGCAGTTTATAACCTGTTTTATCAATGGTCTCTTTCAGCTTTGCTTCATCAAGATCATTTTCTGTAAGGATAACCGTCTCTCCTTTTGTATGGGACGAGGTGACTTTTTTTACAGAAAAGTTATTACGAATACTTTCGTTAATGTGGGATTCACACATTCCACACATCATTCCGTCTATTTTTAATGTAATCTGCTGCATAATTTAATCTCCTTTTCTTAATAGATTTGCCATAAATGACCTGTCGGTATGTTTTCAGAAGAAGCGGTACTGGAGCCTGTTTGAAAAATCATTCCCGCAATCTGCAGACTTTAAGCTGTGTAATCAAATTTCACAAAGGACAGCTCGCAGTTTGCAATACGGCTGCAGATATTTACTGCTGAATACATTACCACGGAAAATTCTCCGTCAATGGTATCCACATAAAGATAACGTCCGTCAGCGGAGATTCTGGCGTGTTTCACATCGCCTCGCTCTGTCAGTTCTTTTATGATTTTATTTGCCAGGTCTTCCGTAACAGTTTTTGATAAATGATAACATCTTCCCATGATTCAACAGATTCCTTTCGTCGTACTTGCGTTAGTTATTTCTAATTAGAAATATTATAGCACGTTTCAGACAAAAGAAAACTCCAGCTACAGATAAAATTTATCATTTAAGTGTCGAATTATGGGAGAATTTTACGACCGAATTTCGTTGTAATGGTGGTCGGCTTTTGTTAGAATAAAAGAAACGAAAGAGAAAAACAATTTCTGATTTTCTGCGGCGTTCTGCAGCAGTATGTGCGGACAGTTTTCTGCCATGGGCTAATCTGCCTGATCAGCAGCAATTCCATCATCCATTTACTTGAAGGCAACCTGCATAAGGGTCCTGGAATAAGAGACCATTCTGGAAAAAAATCGGCATGTATATCAAAATAACAGTAAACATCTGCCTTTTCGCGTCTGTACAGCAAAAGAGTGCGCAAAAATGCGTTGCCATAGCCTGCAAAAATGCGGGAATCATTCTCTGTCGTCTTTCTTACGGCGAACAACTCATATCTTCTACATATCTGAAGCAGTAAGAGAAAAGGGCGGACATCAGGCCAATGCCCGCCCGGTAAAAATCACCGCTGTCAATTATTTTCATAGCAGTATAGTATCAGCTTTTATTATATTTACCTGGTGTAGTTCCTTTATACTTTTTGAATGTACGGATGAAATAACTCAAATCATTGAAACCATTTCGATAAGCAATATCAGTAATGGAATCACCTGTAGTGGACAGTTCATAACAGGCCTGTTCAATACGCTGTCGGTTCAGATAATCCATAGGTGTCTGATGGGTCATCTCAGAAAAAAAACGGCAGAAGTACTTAGGTGACATGGAAACAGATTCGGATAACTGACTAAGGGTAAGGGGAGAAGCATAGTTCTTTTCAATGAACTCCACAACCTGTTTCAACTGCAGAATTCGTTTGTAATCCCGGCGTGCTTTGGGCTGGCTGTCCAGATAGTAATGATTACCAAAAACAATACCAAAAAAGTGGTAAAATTGTCCGATTACAGAAAGCTCATACCCTGTCTTTTTTTCCTCCATAGCGTGAAAAAGTGAATTTACGATACCTAGAACGTCCGGATAGCGATTGTCAAAATGGTGGAAAATCAAAATATCCTGATGTACGATTTTCTGGATATAATCAGCGCATACGGAATTCAGCTTCAGAAATACGTTCATGTCAAATACAATGCACTGATAGACACAATTCACAGGAATTCCGGAATGTAAAATTCCACTGTGGACAAAAATTACATCGCCCTGGGTCGCTTTAAAACTTTTTTCATCTAAAGTGACGGTGAATTCGCCGGAAAGAATGCGAATGATTTCATATTCTACATGCCAGTGATAAGACATAATGTAGCGGGGATGGTTTTCATCAATATGATGAAACTCAAAAGGAAACTCATAAGTGCCGCGCGGACGGTCTTCGTTCTGATCAATAATCTGCAAAATTTTTCCTCCAGTCAAGAATTTATAGAAATTTTATTGTTTCTACAGAAAAGGTGAATATTGTACTATTATTTGCTATTATATCACAAGTAATTTTCTGGAATCAATCTTATAATGTGAAATATGAGAGGCTGAGAGAAAAAATAGATTTTCTAGTCAGCGGCACACAGGCAGAGTGCCTGAAACAGAGTTAAGAAAGCTATTGTAATTATTCAGCAGGCAATTACGAAATGCTGAACAGTTACGAACAATTTAATTTATATTTATAACAGGAGGTATGAAACTACTATGGCAAAGAGCAGATTAATCGGAAGCTACCCTGTAATCGGTATCAGACCGACTATTGACGGACGTAGAGGAGCACTCGACGTAAGAGGATCTCTGGAAGAGCAGACCATGAATATGGCTAAGTCCGTTAAGGAATTATATGAGGCAAACTTAAAATATTCAAATGGTGAGCCTGTAAAGGTTGTTATCGCTGATACCACAATCGGACGCGTTGGTGAGGCAGCTGCTTGTGCAGACAAGTTCAGACATGAAGGTGTTGATATCACTGTAACAGTTACACCTTGCTGGTGCTACGGTGCAGAGACAATGGATATGGATCCACAGACCATCAAGGCTGTTTGGGGATTCAATGCTACTGAGAGACCAGGAGCTGTTTATCTGGCTTCCGTTCTTGCTACACATGCACAGAAGGGTCTTCCGGCATTCGGTATCTACGGACACGAAGTTCTGGATGCTGATGACACAGAGATGCCAGAAGATGTTAAAGAAAAAATGTTAAGATTCGGTCGTGCAGCTGTTGCTGTTGCAACTATGAGAAACAAATCATGGCTGCAGATCGGTTCCGTTACAATGGGTATCGGCGGATCTATTATCGATCCTGATTTCATCGAGTCCTATCTTGGAATGCGTGTTGAATCTGTTGATGAGGTTGAAATTATCCGTCGTATGACAGAAGGCATCTATGATCATGAAGAATTTGACAGAGCTATGAAATGGGCAAAAGAAAACTGCACCATCGGCTTTGACAAGAACCCACCGGAACTTCAGATGACAGAGGAGCAGAAAGAAGAGCAGTTTGAGTTTGTAGTTAAGATGGCTGTTATTATTAAAGAGCTTATGAATGGATGCGATAACCTTGATCCGAAGTTCTCAGAGGAAGCAATCGGACACAATGCGATTGCAGCTGGCTTCCAGGGACAGAGACAGTGGACTGATTTCTATCCGAATGGTGACTTCGCAGAGGCTATGCTGAATACTTCCTTTGACTGGGATGGCGCAAGAGAGCCATACATCCTTGCTACAGAGAATGATGTTCTCAACGGTTTGGGAATGCTGTTCATGAAACTCCTTACCGGACGTGCTCAGATGTTTGCAGATGTTCGTACATACTGGAGCGCAAATGCTGTTAAACGAGTTACAGGATATGATCTTGAAGGTGTTGCAAAAGAGAACGATGGTATTATCCATCTGATCAACTCTGGTGCATGCTGTCTTGACGCTTCCGGTGTTGTTAAGGATGAGAACGGCGAAGGCGTTATGAAAGAGTGGTGGAACGTTACAGAAGAAGATCAGAAAGCCATCATGAAGGCTACTACCTGGAATGCAGCTGATAACGGATACTTCCGTGGCGGCGGATTCTCCTCCAGATTTGAGACAAGAGCTACTATGCCGGCAACTATGATCCGTCTGAACCTTGTAAAAGGACTTGGACCGGTTCTTCAGATCGCAGAGGGCTGGACAGTAGAGCTTCCAGAGGCTGTATCTGATACACTTTGGAAACGTACTGACTATACATGGCCATGCACATGGTTCGTACCGAGATGCGATGGCAAGGATGGTGCATTCAAGAGTGCATATGATGTTATGAATAACTGGGGCGCTAACCATGGCGCAATCTCTTATGGACATATTGGTGCTGATCTGATCACAATGTGCTCTATGCTGAGAATTCCGGTTTGCATGCACAATGTACCGGAAACTGATATCTTCCGTCCGGCTGCTTGGAATGCATTTGGAATGGATAAAGAGGGTGCAGATTTCAGAGCTTGCAAGAACTATGGACCTCTTTATAAATAATTAGCTTTTTATAACTTAACTGCTTTCTTTCACTCCCTCAGGACAATGAAGGAAAGCTGAGAGAGAGCGGGACTTTTGTCTCGCTCTTTTACTGTCTGGGAACCTTTATCGGACATACATTCGCATGATTTCATGCCAGGTTCCCGGTTTTTCTGTGAAATTTGTTTATAAAAACACCTCGCGGAACATTTCCGGTGAATAGTAACTGTTGCTGTAAAATAATGGGAAAATATGAGAAAAATGGTTGCAAGTTTTTCCTGGTGTGTTACAATGAAAAGCAGAAAAATGGTTACTGCTCATTCCGTTCACAAAAATACCTCGCGGAATGTTATCAGTAAACAGTAACGAAAAATGTATACAAGAGGGAAAAGAGGATATATATGAAGAAAAAGCTGGGAATGCTGCTGGCTGTGCTTCTTACTTTCTGCATGACTGTGGGAGTTTTTGCAGATGCAGGAAAGACACAGCAGGTAGATTACAAAACAGATTACTATATGATCGTAGAATCGCCTGATGGCGGTGTTGACATGTATTCAGAGGCAGATACTTCCAGCCCGAAGCTGAATGATGAGCTGATTCCTAATGGAACTGCGATCCATGTAGAAGGAGAGACCACAGATGAAGCTGGAAAAGTATGGGTATATGCTCAGCTTCATGGCATGTTTGGTTTCCTGGAAGAGAATTATCTGAAGCCGGCTACTCTTGCCGAGGCAGTGGCATCAGAGCTTGCTTTATACGGAAGCAAGGATGCGAATTACAGTATTACAGTCAATGCTAAGGAAGACGGTTCCGTTTGCCTGTATAAAGGACCTGGCAAAAAGTACGGCACAGTTTCCGGAGGCTGTAATATAGCGAACGGTGAGAAGTTATATATTGATACAGAAGTAGATACTGGTAAAGATGGTATCTGGGGACACACAGAGGCTGGTGATGTTTCTGGCTGGGTAAATATTGCAGAAGCCACCAATACGGAAGAGAGTACAGTAGAACTTGTTCCTGAAACTGAGAAAGAAG